>NZ_JBJDRI010000019.1:0-72898 GCF_044987425.1 Microbacterium sp. ZW T5_56
GGGTCGGGAAACGAGTATGCCCGCCGTCACGGACATTCCGAGACGGCGGGCAATACGACGACTTACTCAGCGGCGCGCAGGCGCAGCTTGTCCTCGTTGATCTCGTGCAGGGCGATGGTGAGCGGCTTGTCCTCTACCGACGAATCGACCAGCGGGCCGACGTTGTCGAAGAGGTTGCCCTCCTGCAGGTCCGAGTAGTAGTCGTTGATCTGGCGCGCGCGCTTGGACGCGTAGATCACGAGCTGGTACTTCGAGTCGACCTTGTTGAGCAGGTTGTCGATGGGGGGATCGATGATCCCGCCGTTGTGTCCGGCCATGGCAAACCTCCTGGATGCGGCGACGGATGCGTCATGCGTTGGCAGGCGCGCGAGAATATCAGCGCGCCGATGCCTCAGACAAGTCTACGACCTCGCGCGCCGCCGTGGCGACATCCTCGTTCACGACACGGAAGTCGAATTCGTTCTGGAAGGCCAGTTCGGTCTTCGCGGTGCGCAGTCGGCGGGCGCGTTCTTCCGCATCCTCCGTGCCACGGCCGACCAGACGGTTGACCAGTTCGTCCCACGACGGGGGCAGCAGGAACACCAGCGTGGCACTCGGGTCGCTCTCGCGCACCTGGCGCGCACCCTGCAGGTCGATCTCGAGCAGGACGCTGCGACCCTCGGCCAGCGCCTTCTCGATCGGACCGCGCGGTGTGCCATAGCGATGCCTGTTGTGGACCGTGGCCCACTCCAGCAGCTCGCCCGCCGCGATCATCCGATCGAACTCAGCGTCATCGACGAAGAAGTAGTGCACGCCGTCCTGCTCCCCCGGACGCGGTGCGCGCGTGGTCGCTGAGACGGACAGCATGATGTCGGGATGATCCTCGCGGATCTTGGCAGCGACGGTGCCCTTCCCCACGGCGGTGGGACCGGCCAGGACGAGCAGTCGGCTGCGGCCCTGGCGTGCCCGACCCTGCGGGACGCGCCAGTCCAGCCAGGTCTGCAGCTCACGCTGCTGACGTGCGCCGAGCCCGCCCAGACGCTTGACCGGCGAGATGCCGAGCTCCTCGAGGATCCGGTCGCGCTTTCCCACGCCGATCGCCGGGATCGCCGTCAGGAACTCGGTGACGCGCATGGTGCCGGAGGGTGTGGTCGGATCCTCCAGGGCACGACGCAACACCTCCTGCGGCGACACGACGCGAGTGCTCAGATCGCGTTTCAGCGACGCGCGGGCGCGCCGGGCGGCCACTGCCTTCTGCGACGCCGCAATTCGATCCACCTCGGGGGGACGCTGGCCTTCAGCCACGAGCGATCTCCAGTTCTTCGTTGCGCGTGCGGATCGCGGGGATCAGGCCATCAGGGCCGGCACGCAGGATGCCGCGGCTTTCGCTCGCGATGACAGTCGGCGCCAGGGCGCCGAAGATGTCCCCCAAGTCGCGCAACAACGCACCCTGCACACCGAACCCGGGCGCCAGGATCGGCGCCGGTGGGTCCAGGTGCGCGGGAACGCCGCGCGCTGCCAGATCCACCGTCGCCCCGATGACGAAGCCGAAGCTCCCCCACCCCCCAGGCTCTGTGGTCCGTCTGTTGCGCTCGGACACCTCGTCGATGACCTGTTCGGTCACCGTGCGGGCATCCGCATCGAACGCGCTTTGCAGCGCGATCGCCTCCGGGTTGCTGGTCGCTGCCAGCACGAAGAGTCCCTTGCCATGCCGAGACGCCGCCTCGAACGCCGGCTCCAGTGCGCCCACCCCGAGATAGGGGCTCACCGTCAGCGCATCGCTCTCCAGCGGCGCACCGGGAGCCAGCCACGCCTGGGCGTAGCCCTCGGTGGTGGAGCCGATGTCGCCGCGCTTCGCATCGGCAATCACCAGAAGCCCCGCAGCACGTGCCTCCCGCAGCACCTCCTCCAGCACCGCGAAACCGGCAGACCCGTAACGCTCGAAGAACGACACCTGCGGCTTCACGATGCCGACCTCGTCCGCGCTCGCCTCGATCACTCGCAGCGAGAACTCGCGGACTCCGGCAGCGGAAACGGGCAGCCCCCACTCGGTGAGGAGGGTGTCGTGCGGGTCGATTCCGACGCACAGCGGTCCTCGCGTCGCGATGACATCGCGAACGCGGGAACCGAAGGAGCGTGTCGTGGTCATCGGCCCGCCCGGTCGATCGCGTACTCCTGGAGGCTGCGCACCTCGAACGGCTTGCCCATGGCATCCAGCGCGGTGACAGCGGCTCCCAGCACGGCCATGGTGGTGAACAGCGCCTTGTCGGCGGCCACCGCGGCTGCGCGGATCTCGTAGCCGTCGGCACGAGCCGAGACACCGGATGGCGTGTTCACCACGATGTCGATCTCGCCCGCGTTGATCAGATCGACGATGTTGCGCTCACCGCGCTTGTCGCCGCTGTCCTGCGTCTCGCTGTACTTCGTGACGACCTCCACGGCGATGCCGTTTCGCGCGAGCACCTCTGCGGTGCCCTCCGTCGCCACCAGCCGGTAGCCCAGCTGCTGGAGGCGGTGTGCCGGAAGCAGCACGGCGCGCTTGTCGGAGTCGGCCACCGAGATGAACACGGTACCGGTGCGCGGGATGCCGCCGTAGGCCGCGTCCTGGCTCTTGGCGAACGCCGTCGGGAAGTCACGGTCGATTCCCATGACCTCACCGGTGGAGCGCATCTCCGGGCCGAGCACGGAGTCGACGGTGCGGCCGTCCTTGGTGCGGAAACGCTTGAAGGGCAGCACAGCCTCCTTGACCGACACCGGAGCATCCAGCGGCACTCGCGATCCGTCGCTCTGCGGCAGCAGACCCTCTGCCTTCAGGTCCGCGATCGAGGACCCTGTCATGATGCGGGCCGCGGCCTTCGCCAGCGGGATGCCCAGCGCCTTGGAGACGAAGGGAACCGTGCGGCTGGCGCGCGGGTTCGCCTCGATCACGTAGAGCACGTCGGCGGAGATCGCGAACTGGACGTTCAGCAGTCCCCGCACGCCAACACCCTGCGCGATGCCCAGGGTCGCCTCGCGGACGCGGTCGATGTCCGAGCGGCCAAGCGACATCGGAGGCAGCGTGCAGGACGAGTCACCGGAGTGGATGCCGGCCTCCTCCAGGTGCTCCATGACGCCGCCGATGTAGAGCTCCTCACCGTCGAACAGCGCATCCACGTCGAGCTCGATGGCGTCGTCGAGGAAGCGGTCCACGAGCAGCGGGTAACCCTCGCCGATCACGACCTGGCCCTCGTTGCGGACGAAATAGTCGCGCAGGTTCGGGGTGTCGTAGATGATCTCCATGCCGCGGCCGCCGAGCACGAAGCTCGGACGCACCAGCACCGGGTAGCCGATCTCCTCCGCGATCTTCACCGCGCCCGCAGCGTCGATGGCCGTGCCGTGGCGCGGGGCCACGAGCTGTGCCGCGTCCAGGATCTGCGAGAACAGCTGGCGCTCCTCCGCCGCGTCGATGGCGGCGGGGCTGGTGCCGAGGATGGTGTAGCCGGCGGCCTCGATCCCCTTCGCCAGGCCGAGCGGGGTCTGTCCGCCGAGCTGGCAGACGACGCCGAGGATGGTGCCCGACTGTGACTCGGCGTCCAGGATCTCCAGCACATCCTCCAGCGTCAGCGGCTCGAAGTAGAGCCGGTCGGAGGTGTCGTAGTCAGTGGAGACGGTCTCCGGATTGCAGTTGATCATGATGGTCTCGTAGCCGGCATCCGCCAGCGCGAACGAGGCGTGCACGCAGGAGTAGTCGAACTCGATGCCCTGACCGATGCGGTTCGGGCCGGAGCCGATGATGACGACCTTGGTGCGATCGGACGCGGCGACCTCGGTCTCGGTGTCATACGACGAGTAGTGGTACGGCGTGAGCGCGGGGAACTCGCCGGCGCACGTGTCGACCGTCTTGTAGACCGGGCGCAGCCCCAGCGAGTGGCGCAGCTCCCGGACAGCGGATTCGGTGAGACCGCGCAGCTCCGCGAGCTGCACGTCGGAGAATCCATGATCCTTCGCGAGACGAAGCGTCGCCTCATCCAGCTCGGCCGCGGCGGCCACATGCTCGGCCACCTCGTTGATCAGGACGATCTGATCGATAAACCAGGGGTCGATCTTGGTCGCCTCGAAGGCCTGCTCGGCAGTCGCACCCTTGCGCAGCGCCTGCTGCAGGGTGACGATGCGCCCATCCGTGGGGATCTTCGAGATCTCCAGCAACTCCTCGACGGAACGCTCCTCGACGCCCCAGTGGAACGCCGATCCGCGCTTCTCCAGAGAGCGCAGCGACTTCTGCAGCGCGGTCGTGAAGTTGCGGCCGATGGCCATCGCCTCACCGACCGACTTCATGGTGGTGGACAGGGTGGCATCCGCCGCCGGGAACTTCTCGAACGCGAAGCGCGGAGCCTTGACCACGACGTAGTCGAGGGTCGGCTCGAACGAGGCCGGCGTGACCTGGGTGATGTCGTTGGGGATCTCATCCAGGCGGTAGCCGATGGCCAGCTTCGCGGCGATCTTCGCGATCGGGAACCCGGTCGCCTTCGAGGCGAGCGCGGACGAACGCGAGACCCGCGGGTTCATCTCGATGACGATGATGCGCCCGTTGTCGGGGTCCACGGCGAACTGGATGTTGCAGCCACCGGTGTCCACGCCGACAGCGCGGATGATGTCGATGCCGATGTCGCGCATCTTCTGGTACTCGCGGTCGGTGAGCGTGAGAGCCGGTGCGACCGTGATCGAGTCACCGGTGTGGACACCGACCGGGTCGACGTTCTCGATGGAGCAGATCACCACGGTGTTGTCCGCGGTGTCGCGCATGAGCTCGAGCTCGTACTCCTTCCAGCCGAGGATGGACTCCTCCAGGAGCACCTCGTTGGTGGGCGAGTCGTGCAGGCCCGCGCCACCGATCAGGCGCAGGTCGTCTTCGTTGTAGGCGAAGCCCGAGCCGAGCCCGCCCATGGTGAAGGAGGGACGCACCACGAGCGGGTAGCCGAGCTTCTCGGCGCCGGCCAGGAGGTCATCCATTGAGTGGCAGATCACCGAGGCGGCGACGTCAGCACCGGCCTCGATCACCAGCTCCTTGAAGATCTGGCGATCCTCACCCTTCTGGATGGCCTCGACCTTGGCGCCGATGAGCTCCACGCCGTACTTGTCGAGGATTCCGAGGCGGTCCAGCGTCATCGCCGCGTTCAGCGCCGTCTGCCCACCGAGGGTCGGCAGGATGGCGTCGGGCTTCTCCTTGGCGATGATCGACTCGATGACCTCGGGGGTGATCGGCTCGATGTAGGTCGCGTCGGCGAAGTCCGGGTCGGTCATGATGGTGGCCGGGTTGGAGTTCACCAGGATGACGCGGACGCCCTCCTCGCGCAGCACACGGCATGCCTGTGTTCCGGAGTAGTCGAACTCGGCCGCCTGGCCGATGACGATGGGTCCGGATCCGATGACCAGGACGGAGTTGATGTCTTCGCGCTTCGGCATTACTCGGAGTCCTTCGTGTTCAGGTGCGCGATGACCAGGTCGCGGAAGCGGTCGAACAGGTAGTTGGCGTCGTGCGGGCCGGCAGCGGCCTCGGGGTGGTACTGCACCGAGAAGGCAGGGATGTCGATGGCACGCAGGCCCTCCACCACCTGGTCGTTGAGGCCGACGTGGCTGACCTCGACCTGGCCGTAGCCGTTCGGGCTCTCGAACGTCCCCTCAACAGGGGCGTCGACCGCGAAGCCGTGGTTGTGAGCGGTGATCTCCACGCGGCCGGTGGCCTTGTCGAGCACCGGCTGGTTGATGCCGCGGTGGCCGAAGGTGAGCTTATAGGTGCCGAGTCCGAGGGCTCGACCGAACAGCTGGTTGCCGAAGCAGATGCCGAAGTACGGCAGGCGCGCGTCGAGCACCTCGCGAAGCACCGCCACCTGAGTGTCGGAGGCGGAGGGGTCGCCCGGACCGTTGGAGTAGAACACCGCGACCGGGTCGATCGCCTGGATGTCTGCGAAGGTGCTCGCCTGCGGCAGCACGTGCACGTCGAAGCCGCGCGCGGCCAGGTTGTCCAGCGTCGCCTGCTTCACGCCGAGGTCGAGCACGGCGAGGTTACCGAGCCGCTCGGTCGTGGCGGGGACGAGGGTGGGAGCGGTGACCGAGACCTCGGCGGAGAGGTTCTGACCGGCCATCTCGGGCGCCTCGCGAACGATCCGCAGCTGCTCCTCTGGGGCGATGCTGGCAGCCTCGCCGGAGAAGATGCCCCCGCGCATGGATCCGGCCGAGCGGATGTGACGCGTGACGGCGCGGGTGTCGATGCCCGAGATGCCGACGATGCCGTCGCGCTCAAGCGAGTCATCCAGCGAGCCGGTGGCACGCCAGTTCGAGACGACGCGGGACGCGTCGCGCACCACGTAACCCGACACCCAGATGCGGCGGGACTCGTCGTCCTCGTCATTCATCCCGGTGTTGCCGATGTGCGGTGCCGTCTGCAGGACGATCTGACCGGCGTACGAGGGGTCGGTGATGGTCTCCTGGTATCCGGTCATGCCGGTGGTGAAGACCACTTCACCGAGGGTCGTGCCGCGTGCGCCATAGGCGTTGCCGGCGTGGCGGGTGCCGTCCTCGAGAACGAGGACGGCCGGGTCGAGGGAGAGCAGGGTCATGCTTCTGTTCCAGTCGATGCGGGGGCCGGGATCAGGGAGTCGATCGCGGCGATGAGTTCTTGGGGTGAGGTCTGCTGGAGGCGGACGTAGGAGTCCACCACCTGACCGGGGGCGATGAGCCAGACCAGGCGGACCAGGCCGTCGCGCTCCACGACCTTGTCGATCGTGACCGTGGCGGTGCCGACGGACACCAGCGCGGTGCGCGGAATGGAAACGGTGGGCTCACCGGTGAGGGCGAGGCGCACACCGTCGTCCAGCACGGTCACCGTGGCGCGAGCGCGGTAGGCGAGGTGCTTGATGGCGAGCCGGTTCAGGGCGTCGTCGTGGGCGGTGGTGGCCACGTACAGCCCCGATGCCTGATACCGCTCAGCACCGCCGATCGCGGCGACCGGCGCGACGAGGGCGGCGTCTCGCCGCGTTCGTCGTCGCCAGCCCCAGAGCATGAGACCGATCAGCACCACGGCGACGGCGATCATCACCAGGAGCGCGCCCTCGCGGCTCATGCGCCGACCTCCCGCAGGACGCCGTCCGCCACGGTGGCCGCACCCTGGTGGATCGTCCAGCGGACGCTTCCGGGGAGCTCTCGCCCAAGGTAGGGCGAGTTCACGCTGCGGCCACGCAGATCATCGGTGGTGAAGGCGCCGCCTGCGCTCGGGTCGTACAACACCAGCTCGGCAGGCTCACCCGCGGTGATCGGCGTACCGTGACCGTCGAGGCGTCCGATGCGTGCCGGCGTGCGGCTCATCACGCGTGCGACGTCGTCCCAGCCCAGCAGCCCAGTCTCGACCATGGCGAGGTGGACGACGCGCAGCGCGCTCTCCAGCCCGACCATGCCGTTCGCGGCCGCCGCCCACTCGCAGGACTTGTTCTCGGCAGGATGCGGAGCATGGTCGGTGGCGACGATGTCGATCGTGCCGTCGGCGAGGCCCTCGCGCACCGCGAGGACGTCCTCTTCGCGACGCAGCGGCGGGTTCACCTTGTAGCGAGCGTCGTAGCCGCGCACCAGGTCGTCGGTGAGGAGCAGGTGGTGAGGGGTGACCTCGGCGGTGACGTTGATGCCCCGCTTCTTGGCCCAGCGGATGATGTCCACCGATCCGGCGGTGGACAGGTGGCAGACGTGCAGGCGCGAGCCCACATGCTCGGCGAGGAGGACGTCGCGGGCGATGATGGACTCCTCCGCCACCGCCGGCCACCCGGCAAGACCCAACTCGGCAGAGACGATGCCCTCGTTCATCTGCGCGCCCTCGGTGAGGCGCGGATCCTGCGCGTGCTGCGCGATGACACCGTCGAACGCCTTCACGTACTCCAGGGCGCGGCGCATGATCAGCGGGTCGAACACGCAGAAGCCGTCGTCGCTGAAGACGCGGACCTGTGCACGAGACTCCGCCATCGCGCCGAGTTCGGCGAGACGTTCACCCTTCTGGCCCACGGTGACGGCGCCGATCGGCTGTACGGTGGCGTACCCGGCGACCTCACCCAGGGCGAGCTCCTGCTCCACCACGCCAGCGGTATCCGCCACGGGTGAGGTGTTCGGCATCGCGAAGACTGCGGTGAATCCGCCGGCAGCGGCGGCACGGGTTCCCGTGAGGATGGTCTCGGACGCCTCATAGCCGGGTTCGCGCAAGTGCGTGTGCAGATCGACGAGGCCGGGCAGAGCCACAAGACCGTCGGCGTCGATGCGCCGAGCGCCGGCCGCGCTGAGTCCGGTGCCGACCTCAGTGATCCGTCCGTCCGCCACGAGGATGTCGGTGCGGTCGCCGCCTTCCAGCGACGCTCCGACGATGAGCAGGGCGTCGGTCATGAAAGGTCCTCTCGTTCGTCGCTGGGGCGTTCTCCAGCGAGCAGCAGGTAGAGCACGGCCATGCGGACAGCGACGCCGTTCGCCACCTGCTCGAGGACGGTCGATCGGGGTGAATCGGCCGCCGCGGCGGAGATCTCCAGGCCGCGATTCATGGGGCCGGGGTGCATCACCATCGTAGCCCCGGGAAGCTGTGCCAGACGTTCCGGATCCAGTCCCCACCGCCGCGAGTACTCGCGCTCGTTGGGGAAGTATGCAGCATGCATGCGCTCCGACTGGATGCGCAGCATCATCAGCGCGTCGGGCGCGGCGGCGATAGCGCGATCGAGGTCGTACTCCACCGTCACGGGCCAGGCCGAGACGTTCTGCGGCAGCAGGGTGGGTGGGGCCACCAGGGTCACCTCGGCACCGAGCGTGTGCAGCAGCCAGACGTTTGAGCGCGCGACCCGCGAGTGCAGCACGTCGCCCACCACGGTGACGCGGATCCCGGCGAGGTCCTTCCCGCGACTGTCGGCGCCGAACGTGCGCTTGCGGATGGTGAAAGCGTCCAGCAGCGCCTGGGTGGGGTGCTCGTGCGTGCCGTCACCGGCGTTCACCACGCCCGCGGAGATCCATCCGCTGGTGGCGAGTGTGCGGGGCGCGCCGGAGGCGCCGTGGCGGACCACGACAGCGTCGGCGCCGATGGCCTGGAGCGTCTGCGCGGTGTCTTGCAGGCTCTCGCCCTTGGATACGGACGAGCCCTTGGCCGCGAAGTTGATGACGTCAGCGCTCAGTCGCTTGGCCGCCGCCTCGAAGGAGATGCGGGTCCGCGTGGAGTCCTCGAAGAACAGGTTCACCACGGTCTTGCCGCGCAGCGTCGGGAGCTTCTTGATCTCGCGCGACTGCGTGTCGGACATGTCCTCGGCCACGTCCAGGATGCGCAGGGCATCCTCGCGCGACAGGGACTGGGTATCGAGAAGGTGCCTCATGACTCGATCGTCACCTCGTCCACGCCGTCGATCTCCGCGAGACGCACGTGCACGCGCTCCTCGCGCGCGCTCGGCAGATTCTTGCCGACGAAGTCCGGGCGAATCGGCAGCTCGCGGTGTCCGCGATCGACCAGGATCGCGAGGCGCACCGCTGACGGGCGTCCGATCGACTGCAGCGCGTCGAGCGCGGCGCGGATCGAGCGTCCCGAGAACAGCACGTCGTCCACGAGCACCACGGTGCGACCGTCGATACCGCCGACGGGAATCTCCGTGGGGCCGGGCGACCGCGTGGGCTGGCGGGCGAGATCGTCGCGGAACAGCGTCACATCGAGCGAGCCGACCGGGACGGAGACCCCGGTGATGTCGCTCATGATCACGGACATCCGCTTGGCCAGCGTGACGCCGCGCGTGGGGATTCCCAGAAGGACGATGCCATCGACGCCGCGATGCGACTCGATCACCTCGTGCGAGATGCGGGTCAGCGCCCGCGTGATGTCGGCTTCGTGGAGCACAGTTCGAGTGCCCATGGCCGCTCCCTTCTCCGCCTCTCTGGACGGTGTTAAAGGTTGCTCTTCGACTGAGACGAGTCTACCGCCCGTCGCCGACGTCATCGAACCGATGACGTCGGGCGTCAGGCCTCGCTGAGGTCGGCGGGTGCCGTCGCCGCCAGGGTGAGGTCATCCCCCGGCCGCGATGCGCGAATCGGGTGGCCGAACGACGTGATGCACTTCCCGGTGTTGAGGTCCCACTTCCAGTCGTGCAGGGAGCAGGTGAGCACACCGTCCTCGTCGATCTTGCCGGTCTTGGTGAGGTCGGCGCGCAGATGCGGGCAGCGGCGCTGCACCACCCAGTCGCCGATCTGCGCGTCCTCGGTCTGGTCGGACTGCTCGGCGTACCAGTTCTCCGTGTACTCGATGCGGTCTCGAGAGAGGCACTTCATGAAGGTGTAGATGAACTCGTTGAACTTGCCGATGCGCGCCGTCTGGAACTGCATGGACAGGAAGATCGAGTTGGACCAGTCGATCTCGCCATCGGCGATGTTCGTGGAGACCAGGTCGGCAGGGATACGGAACCAGAAGCTGCACTCCTCCCCCGCATACTCGCGCAACTTCGCCTTCGGGAAGTCGACGACCATGTCGAGTTCGCCGATCGTGTAGCGGACCGGCCCTCCTACGCCATTGCGCATGATGCGGGCGCGGCGCAGCAGCGGCTCCCACCACTCCTTGAGCTTCTCCAGCATCACCGCAGGCTCCAGCACGGCGGCGCGCGAAGCCTCCTCATCCCGGATCTCCTGCTGGCGCGACGCGCGCTGCTCCTCCAGGTAGCCCCACTTGTCGGCGAACATCCGATCGATCTCGTCCTGGGCGTAGAACGTCTGCTCGACGCCGACCTCGCCGTCGACGATCGTGACGACCGTGCCCGGGATGAAGACGTGACCGTCGTACTTCGGCACCTCCTGCTTCATGCGGGCGATGAACTCGACCTGGTCGGTGAAGATGCCGACCGACTCACCCCGACCGAGGCCGTTGGAGTCGAAGACGTCGTCGCGCAAGAACATCGGCGGGCCCGCCATCGGGAAGACGTGCGGGGCGTCGACCTTGTCGATGTAGAACATGGCGCGCTTGTGCTGAGCCTCGCGCTTCAGATGCGCGAAGTTCTGCTTCGCTTCCAGCGGCAGGTCATAGACCATGGGCCACCAGATCGCGCCGGAGAACTGCGTGAAGTAGGCGTCGGGCTTGCCGAACGACAGCAGCGCCTCCAGGTCCAGGGGGTGCGAGTCGTTCTGATTCAGGATCGACGCCGTGCCGTCATCCAGCGACAGGGAAGAGTCGCCGATGGGGCCGTCGCTCGGGGCGCGCAGCGGAGTGACCATGATCTTGAGCGGTCCGCGCTCGATCACCTCGCCCGCCTGCGTGTACGTGATGTTGTGGTAGCCGAGCTTTCGGAGGTCCTGCTCCAGGTCGTCCGTCGGGTAGTCGGGCAGCAGCACCTCGATGTCCTTGCGGACGTAGGTCTCCAGCAGCCACGGGTCGAAGTGGTCACGGTGGCGGTGCGAGACGTAGAGGAAATCTGCCTCCCGCCCGAAGCGCTCCCAATCCAGTCCGCGGTTGTCCGGGAAGGGGAACCAGGATCCGAAGAACGCCGGCTTCACCCAGGGGTCGCAGAGGACGTTTCCCCCGGTGGTCTCGATGAACATGCCGGCGTGGCCCAGTCCCGTGATCCGCATGACTCTCCTTCTCCGTGGAACCTGTCGATTCTACGGGGCGGCTCCCGGGCACCGCCTGTGGCCCGCCGTGAGAAACGCACGCACGCACGCTGTCACGTGGCGGGCGCGCACGTGCCGCGCCCTCTAGGCTGGACGCACGACCTCCCCCGCTTCGTCGAAGGAATCCCGTGCAGTACATCTCCACTCGTGGCACCGCTCTCGGTCAGTACACCGACGTCCTCGTCGCCGGCCTCGCACCCGATGGCGGGCTCGCCGTGCCCGCCGAGGTTCCGTCGATTCCGGCAGAGACGTTCGAGTCCTGGCGCGCACTCGCGTACCCGGAGCTGGCCACCGAGGTCATCGGGCTCTTCGCCACGGACATCCCTCGCGACGACCTCGCGCGTCTGACGGCAGCCGCGTACGAGGGTTCGAAGTTCGAGGCGAAGGACATCGTTCCGCTGACGGATATCGGCGGCGGGATGACCCTCGTCGGGCTGTCCGAGGGCCCGACGCTGGCGTTCAAGGACATGGCCATGCAGTTCCTGGGCGAGGCAATGGAGTATGCCCTCGCGAAGAACCAGGACATCCTCAACATCCTCGGTGCAACCTCGGGCGACACCGGATCTGCGGCCGAGTACGCGTTCCGCGGCAGGGACCGCATCGGCATCTTCATGCTGTCTCCGCAGGGTCGGATGAGCGCGTTCCAGCGCGCTCAGATGTACTCGCTGCAGGACGAGAACGTGCACAATATCGCGGTTGAGGGTGTCTTCGATGACTGCCAGCACCTCGTGAAGACGCTCTCCGAAGACCTCGCCTTCAAGGACGCGCAGCATCTGGGCGCCGTGAACTCGATCAACTTCGGCCGGATCTCGGCACAGATCGTCTATTACGTGTGGGCATGGTTGCGGGCGACGGATGCCGTCGCTGCGGATCAGCGTGCCGCGTTCGAGGTCTCGTTCGCGGTGCCGTCGGGCAACTTCGGAAACATCCTGTCGGGTTACTACGCCAAGCTGCTCGGCGTGCCGGTGCGTCGCCTGGTGCTCGCCTCGAACGAGAACAACGTGCTGGACGACTTCTTCCGCACCGGGATCTACCGTCCGCGGACGTCCGCGGAGACTCTGGCGACCTCCAGCCCGTCGATGGATGTGTCCAAGGCCTCCAACCTGGAGCGCTTCGTGTTCGACCTTCTGGGTCGTGACGCCGAGCGCACCGCGGGCGCATGGCGCACGCTGGCGGAGACGGGCTCCTTCGACCTCACCACAGAGCACCCGCGTCTGGGCACCGAGTTCGGCTTCGCGTCGGGCACCTCAACCCACGAGGACCGCATCCGCGTGATCTGTGATGTCTTCGAACGCAGCGGCGTGATCATCGACCCGCATACCGCCGATGGGGCCGGTGTGGCGGCGGAGTTCGTCGAGGACGGCGTTCCCATGCTGGTGCTGGAGACGGCCAAGCCGCGCAAGTTCCCGGAGACGATCTCCGAGGCCCTCGGCGAGACGCCTGAACCGCCCGCCGCGGTGCGCGAGCTCATGGATGCCCCGCAGCGCGTGGTGCACATGGCCAACGACGAGCAGGCCCTGCGGGAGTTCATCGAGGCCCACGCCGTCCGCTGAACTCCCATCGCCGTCTCCCGACCCTGAGTTGCTGAACGAGCGCCACCACCCCGCTTACTGAGTGAGCGAAGCGAGACGAAGTGCCTTGCCGAGGTCACACCGGCTCGTGGGCGCGGGTCAGCCCCGCTGGTCGTACCGACGAGCGCGCACCGCGGCGACGAACGTGACCAGCGGGCGCTCGCCGAGACGCCATTCACGCCCGCGCATGAGCCGAGCACCGAGATCCGGTCTCGCCGCGATGAGCATCGCCCGCGCGCGCACGGCGTGGACCGGATCGGACACGATGGAGATCAGATCGTCCGCCCGCAGCAGCGGCGTCGTGAACGCGATGTTCTCGACGGTGCTGCGGCTGTCGGGATCCTCGATGATCGCGCCGCGCCATCCCTGACGACGAGCTTCGACCGCGAGGATCGTCGCCTCGGGGATGTCGGAGTGGACTCGCCCGCCCGACACGATGAGCACGCGCGGTACGGGCATCGCCCGAAGGGTGCGAAGTCCCGCCCGCACCCGCCACCGGTTGATGGCGTTGGCCCGGTCTCCGCGGTTGCCGAAGCCCAGGACGACGACGACCGATCGGGACCCCTGCTGAGCGCGTCCGAGGTTGTGGCGCGTTGCCCGCCAGGCCTCGTTCTGCCCCCAGCCGAGCGCCGCAACCGCAATCAGCACACTCGCCGCGGTCAGCTTCCGTCCCCATCCCACGCCCCCACGCTACGCGCCGCGAGTTGCGAAACGCCCGTCCCTGACGGGACGGGCGTTTCGCCTGTGGTCAGTTCGAGCGGGCGATGCGGGCGAGGACGCCGTGCACGAAGGCCCCGGAGTCGTCCGTGGAGTACTCCTTCGCGAGTTCCACTGCCTCGTCGATCGCGACCGCGGCGGGGACGTCGTCGTTGAAGAGGATCTCCCAGCTGGCCATGCGCAGGAGGGCGCGGTCGATAGCCGGCATGCGGTCGATCTTCCAGTCGCGAGCGTGCGTCACGATCTGCTCATCGATCTCGTCGCGGTGATCGAGCACGCCGTCGACGATCTCGCGTGCGTACAGCCACGAGGCTTCACGCGCGGGCTCGCCGACGGCGCGCTGAGCCTCCGCCGCGAGCGTCACGTCCAGCGCGTCACCGCGGACGTCGGACGAGAAAAGGATGTCGAGCGCGCGCTTGCGCGCCTTGGTGCGTGCAGACATTCAGCGAATCAGTCGTTGACGCGGCCGAGGTAGTCACCCGTGCGCGTGTCGACCTTGACCTTGGTGCCGGTCTCCAGGAACAGCGGAACCTGGATCTCGTAGCCGGTCTGCACGGTGGCGGGCTTGGTGCCGGCCGAGGAGCGATCGCCCTGCAGGCCCGGCTCCGTGTACGTGATCTCGAGCACGACGGACGCGGGCAGCTCGACGTACAGCGGGTTGCCGTTGTTGAGCGCGATCTGCACCGTCTGGTTCTCGAGCATGAAGTTCGCGGCGTCGCCGACCGTTGCGGCGGAGACGGTGAGCTGGTCGTAGTCGTCGACATCCATGAAGACGAAGTTCTCGCCGTCGTTGTACAGGTACTGGAAGTCGCGGCGGTCGACGTTCTCGATCTCGACCTTGGCACCCGCATTGAAGGTGCGGTCAATGGTCTTACCGGTGACGACGTTCTTGAGCTTGGTACGAACGAACGCACCACCCTTGCCCGGCTTGACGTGCTGGAACTCCACGACGCTCAGCAGCTGGCCGTCGATCTTGAGGACGACGCCGTTCTTGATGTCCGCGGTGGATGCCATGGGAAGTGATTCCGTTTCGTCTGTGGGAGTGGTCGGCGGTGGCCGACTCGTCATTCTATCGGACGCGCCCGGTGATCCCCTGGGCGACGCGGATCGTCAGCCTTCCGACTGACCCGTGATCACATCGCAGAGCCGCTCGACCGCGCGCGCGTAGCCCGCCACGCCCTCCCCGATCACGTGCACCACCGCGAGGTCGCGCACGTAGGAGAGCTTGCGGAAGTCCTCGCGATTGTTCACGTCGGAGATGTGCACCTCTGCTGCGGGCAGGTCGACGCTCGCAAGAGCATCACGAAGGACGATCGAGGTGTGCGTCAGCCCGCCCGGGTTGATGACGATACCGGCGCAGTCCCGTCGCGCCTCGTGGATGGCATCGATGATCACGCCCTCGTGGTTGGACTGCATCGCCCGAACCTCGAAGCCACGCGCCGCCGCCGTCGTGCGCACCAGGGCCTCGACATCGGCGAGCGTCTCCGTGCCGTAGACCTCCGGTTGGCGCGTGCCCAGAAGGTTGAGGTTGGGGCCATTCACGAGCAGCAGGCGACGCGGTGCAGTCATGTTCGGAGGCTATCAGCGCCGGCCGGGGTCATCGCGTCGCCAAGCTTCGAAGGGTGTAGCACCCGTAGGGTGGCCCACATGCGAGTCCATGTGCACAGCGCTGGTCGTTCCGGCGACCGCGCCTGGCCGTCTGCAGCGCCCGACGCGACCTTCATCGCCGTGCGGTCAGATGTTCCCGCCACCGACGCCGCAGCAGAGATCACGAAAGCAGCGGACCCGATCGCACCGGACGCCGTGTTCGCGCACTCGTACCTCGCGATTCCCGCGGTTCTCGCTGCCCGTATGACCCCGGCCGCACGGCTGGTGCTCGTGGAGCCCGCGTTCTATGACATCGCACGGGGATCACGCGACGTCGATGCCCACGTCGCCACCGTCGAACGCGCCCGTGCTCATCTCGCCACGGGCGATCTCCGGGGCTATTGGTCGATCATCCGCCCCCTCATGTTCGGTGGCCCGTCCGAGGCGGCCACCTGGCTTGAGGAGCAGCCACTGGCGGCGGAGTTCGCGCAGCGCACGCTGCCCTGGGGTCATGGTCTGCGGGCCGATGATCTCGCCGCGGAGCGCACCCTGGTGGTCACCGGCGGCTGGAACGACGAGTACGAGACGATTGCGGCACGACTGTTGGACGAGGGAGCAACGCACGTCGTGTTGCCCGGTCACGGCCACCGCGCGCAGGACCACCCGCAGTTCGCCGAGGTAGCCGAGGCATTCCTGGCCGGCTGATGTTCGGCGACTACTCCACCTCCGACGAGGTCAACCGAAGATGCAGAATCGGATACGGACGACCGTCGCCGTCCGTCTCACCGCGTCCCACGACCTCGAACCCGCGGCGCTCGTAGAAGCCGAACGCCGCCGAGTTCTGTTCGTTCACATCCACCCGTGTCACCCCGCGCTCGTCGACGACATGACGGAGCGACGCCGAACCAATTCCGTGCCCGGCCGCTGTCGGAGACACGAACAGCATCTCGAGTCCCCCGTCCAGCACACCCGCGAACCCGACGGGCTGACCCTCGAGCTCTGCGACCACCAGCGACACCGCCGGGAAGTACGCGCCGCTCAAGTTCGACGCGATCCGCTCGAAATCCGCAGGATCGAGGAAATCGTGTGTGGCTCGAACAGCATCAGCCCAGATCGTCTCGAGCGCGGGGTAGTCGGACTCCCCCACTGACGATCGAATGACAACAGGCGAGGAAGAATCGGTGCTCACTCCCTCATCCTGACATCGGGCACCTCAGAAGTCCGCGATGACGAGCTTCTTCATCTGGAGCATGTGCTCGAACGCCTGCGGACGTGTCATCAGCTCCCCCATGTTCTCGGGCACGATCTGCCAGCTGACCCCGAACTCGTCGGCCAACCATCCGCACTGCTCTGCTTCGGGCACGGCACTCAGCGCGTCCCAGTACGTGTCGATCTCTGCCTGATCGGCGCAGCGCACCTCGAGAGACACACCGCAGTCGAAGAACCACTCGTGATCCGTGGCGCCGCCGTCCATAGCCGTGAACCACTGGTCGCCGACGCGGAACTCGCTGAACATCACGCGCTCTTCGCCCGGAAACGGCATCACCGTGCCGACGGCGGCGTCGGGGAACAGCGACGTGTAGCGCTCCACCGCCTCGCGGGCACGCCCATCCGAGCGTCCGACGAAGGTGAGAGCTGTGATGATGAACGGTCGAGGATCGCCCGTGGGGTCAGTCAGCGTCAGCTGCCAGGTGAAGCCGAACCTGTCCTGCACCCACCCATAGCGCTGGCTGAACGGGTACTCCTGCAGCGGCATCAGTACCTCCCCGCCGTCGCTGAGATGCGCCCAGACCGCGTCCAACGCGTCGCGCGCAGCCGCGGGGTCGCCGTCGAACATCAGCGGGTCGAAGTTGACCATGAACGAGATCGACGGATTGGGACGGAACTCCGGGCCGGCGTTGATCAGCGAGAAGCGGAAATCGCCGATCGTGACGTCGACCGTCAGCGCCTGACCAGCCAGTGGCTCCTGGAAGTCGAGGAGGCCCTCGGTGGGGTATCTGCTGGTGACCTGCGTTGCGCCGCCGGGGAGCGCGTCCGCATAGAAGCGACCCGCCTCCTCAGCCGTGCCGTTGCACCAGATGTTCGGAATGATCTTCTGCATGGTGGCCTCCCGCCGTTGGTGGGTACGAGGGTACGCTGGGCCACCGACATTGAACATCCCCACCCGGAAAAGACCGGATCAGCCGGAGATCTCCTGATATGCGGCGAAGAGCAGGGACTCATCGGGCGCCTGCAACACCGTCGGCCGAGCGATGTCATCCAGCACGATGAACCGCAGCATTCCACCGCGAGACTTCTTGTCCCGCTGCATGGTCGACAGCAGCGACGGCCAACGACCGGCGAGGTACGTGGTCGGCAGACCGAGACTCTCGAAGATGTCACGATGCGCCGCGACGGCGTCATCGTTGAGGCGTCCGGCCAGACGCGAGAGCTCGGCGGCGAACATCATGCCGACGGAGATCGCGGCACCGTGACGCCAGCGGTAGCGCTCGGCGTGCTCGATCGCGTGGCCGAGAGTGTGGCCGTAGTTGAGAATCTCCCGCAGGCCCGCTTCCCGCAGGTCCTCTCCCACGACGTCGGCCTTCATCTGGATGGCAAGCTCGATCGTGCGGCGGAACTCCGCGCTGGTCACGTCGGTGGCCCGTTCGGGATCGGCGCGCACGATGTCGAGGATCTCGGGATAGTGGATGAATCCCGCCTTCACGACCTCCGCGTATCCGGCGACTGCCTCGTTGCGGCTGAGCGAACGCAGCAACTCCAGATCCGCGACCACGGCAAAGGGCGGCCAGAACGATCCGACCAGGTTCTTGCCTTCGGCGGTGTTGACGCCGGTCTTCCCACCCACAGACGCGTCCACCATGCCGAGCACGGTCGTCGGCACCTGGACCACGGGAACGCCGCGCAACCACGTGGCCGCGACGAAACCGGCGAGATCGGTGACCGCGCCACCACCGAAGCCGATCACGGCGTCGGTGCGAGTGAAGTCGCTCTGGCCCAGGATCTGCCAGCAGAAAGCCGCCACCTCGATGCGCTTGCCCTGCTCGGCATCCGGAATCTCGGCCAGCAGCACCTCGCGGTCGGTCAACAGCTGCTGACGCAGCTTCTCGGCCTGAGCGCCCAGCGTCGGCGGGTGGATGATGAGCACCTTGCGGGCGTTCGGCGGAAGCACCTCACCGAGACTCGCCAGCAGACCGTCACCGATCGAGATGTCGTAACCCGGCTCGCCGGAGACGTGGATCGTGGTGGTGCTCATGAACGGTTTCCTCTCACCCAGTCGGCGATGCGCTCGACGACGGCCTGGATGCGCCCCGTCGAGGTGTCGAAGGTCGCGTCGGCGACCTCCTCGTACAGTGGTCGGCGCTCGTCTCGGATCCGCAGCCATCGCCGCATCGGGTCCTCGCCGGCGAGCAGCGGACGACCTCCACCCGCGATCCGGCCGGCGACAACACGCGGCTCGACGGTCAGCAGAACCACATCGTGCTCGGCCAGCAGCTCTCTCGTCGCCGCAGTGAGGACGGCGCCGCCGCCCAGTGCGACCACCCCGCCACCGGCCACGGCATCGGCGACGGCGAGTCGCTCCAGCTCACGGAAGTGAGCCTCTCCGTGCTCGGCGAAGATCTCCGGAATTGGTCCGTGCTCACGCGCGATGACGGCGTCGGTGTCGGTGAACGATCGCTCCAGCACCTTGGCCAGCTTCTTGCCGATGCTGGACTTCCCGGCCCCCATCGGGCCGACCAGCACGACGGCGCGGGGTGTCGGCTCAGACACCGCCGGCCAGAGACGGGTCGCTCACGCCCGCGGTACGAAGGTTCTCGGGAATGGCGGCGAGGTAACTGTCGAGGTTGCGACGCGTCTCGGTCACCGAGTCGCCGCCGAACTTCTCCAGCACGACATCGACCAGGGTGATCGCCACCATCGCTTCGGCGACGACGCCGGCCGCTGGCACTGCGGAGATATCCGAGCGCTGGTGGTGCGCGGAGGATTCCTCGCCGGTGGTGACATCGATAGTGTGCAGCGCGTGCGGCACTGTGGCGATGGGCTTCATCCCCGCGGTCACCCGCAGCACGGTTCCGGTGGACATGCCGCCCTCGACGCCGCCGGCCTTGTCGGATGTGCGGGTGATGCCGTTCGCTGCCGCATAGAGCTCGTCATGAGCCGCGGACCCGCGGCGCGTGGTCGTGACGAATCCGTCGCCGATCTCCACGGCCTTGATCGCCTGGATGCTCATCACGGCCTGCGCGAGCTTCGCATCCAGGCGACGGTCCCACTGGACGTGGGAGCCGAGTCCGGGCGGGAGCCCGTACGCGAGCACCTCAACGGTCCCGCCGACGGTGTCGCCCATCTTCTTCGCATCGTCGACTTCGGCCACCATGCGCTCCGACGTGGCCGCATCGAAGCACCGCAGCGGATCGGCATCCAGCGTGTCGACGTCATCCGGTGTCGGCAGCGCGGCACCGTCGGGAACACGAACAGGTCCCATAGACAGCGTGTGGCTCACCAGGCGGATGCCCAGCTCAGAGAGGAACGACTTCGCGATCGCACCCAGCGCAACGCGTGCCGCAGTCTCACGGGCGCTCGCGCGCTCCAGAATCGGACGGGCCTCGTCAAAGCCATACTTCTGCATGCCCACGAGGTCGGCGTGCCCCGGACGGGGGCGGGTCAACGCTGCGCCGCGTCCGCGCGACATCTCGGTGAGCTCCACCGGCTCCGGGTTCATCACCTCGGTCCACTTCGGCCACTCGGTGTTACCGATGCGCAGCGCAATGGGGCTGCCGAGCGAATAGCCGTGACGCACGCCGCCAGACAGGTGCAACTCGTCCGCCTCGAACTTCATGCGCGAGCCGCGGCCGTAGCCGAGCTTGCGACGAGCGAGGTCGGCGCGAATGTCGTCCAGATCGATGCGGACGCCCGCGGGCAGGCCCTCCATCATGGCGACGAGTTCAGGACCGTGGGATTCACCGGCGGTGAGGACGCGAAGCATTCCCCTAGTCTCCCATGAGCGCCGAGCGCATCGCGTCCACGATGACGCTCTCCGACTCCAGCGGCTCGATGACCTGGCCGGTGACGAAGATCCGCACCTGCAGGAGCGCCTGATGCAGCAGCATCTGCACACCGGACGCAGCGGGTCGGCCGAGGGCGATCCACGCCTCGCCCAGCTGCGTGGGCCAGGGCGCGTAGACGGCGTCCACGAGGGCGCCACCGTGCTGCGCGAGGTCCTCGGCCACCACGCCATCGATACGCGTGCCGCCGGGCAGCGTCGCAATCGTGGCGTCGACATCGGTCAGCCCCGCTTCGCTCGTCAGCGCCCGAACGGAGACGGACAGACCAAGATCGGCGGCCAGATCCACCAGCGATGCGGCCTTCTGGGGGCTGCGGGCGACGATCTCGAGCTCGCGCACACCGGCCTCGGTCAGCGCGATCACGGCAGAGACGGCGGTGGCACCGGCACCCACAATGCGGGCCCGCTCGGGCGCGTCGACACCGTTCTCCCGCAGCGCTCCGAGAAAGCCCCCGATATCCGTATTGAACGCGGCCGGCTCATCGCCGGTGAGCAACAGGGTGTTCGCCACCCCGGTGCGCAGCGCGCGGACATCCCGCCAGCCGGCGGCCGCCCACGCGGACTCCTTCAGCGGCATCGTCAGAGACAGGCCACGAAGCTCTCGGCGCGCGGTCACCAGTTCACGATCGAAACTGGCTTCAGTCACCTGCCGACGCCCGTACTCCCAATCCAGGCCGAGGGCCCGATAGGCGGCCGTGTGCAGCTGGGGTGACCGGCTGTGTGCGATCGGGTCGCCCCAGACTTCCAGGCGCTGCATCAATAGCACCCGCTGTCGGGGTTCGCCTCACACCACTGGTGCCACTTCTCCTCGTTGGCCTGCTGCTCGGCGTACGTGGTGGCGAACAGCGTCTCGCCGGTATCGAGGTTGACCGTCACGAAGTAGAACCACGGACCGTCGGCGGGGTGCAGCGCTGCCGCAATGGCGGCGTCTCCCGGGCTGGAGATCGGACCCGCAGGCAGCCCCGGATGGAGATAGGTGTTGTACGGGTTGTCATTCGCACGGTCTTCGTCGGTGGTGGAGACCACGCCCAGCGTCAGCTTGCCGACGCCGTACTGCACCGTGGAGTCCATCTGCAGGAGTCCGTGCGTCTCCGTGTTCGACGGGTCGAGACGGTTGTAGATCACGCGCGCGACCTTGGCGAAGTCGTCGGTGCGGCCCTCGCGCTGCACGATCGAGGCGATCGTCAGGATCTCCTGACGCTTCTCCACCGGCACCCCGGCCTCGTCCAGTGCCTGAACCATGCGGTTCACGAGCGTCTGGATGGCGTCGTGCGCCGACGTGCCCGGCTCCAGGGTGTAGGTCGCGGGGAACAGCCAGCCCTCGAGCGAGGAGGCGTTCACCCCGAACTGCGAGGGGTCGGCCGCGGCGGCCTTCACGTCGTCCACGCTGATCTCCAGCACAGTGGCCAGCTCCTCGTAGATGAGCCCGGTGGGCTCGCCCTCACGAATCAACAGGGTGTTCTCCCGCTTGTTCTCCGGATTGATCAGCGCCTCGTACGCAGCCTTCGAGGTCATGTGGGTGTTGAGCTCATACAGCCCGGGATAGAACTCCTCCGGGCTCGACAGCCCCCGCACGTAGTCATAGAACGCACCATTGGTCTTGATCACGCCCGCGCTGTGGAGGGTGCTGGAGATGTCGAGTCCGGTCTCACCGGGTCCGATGCTGATCAAGACCGGATCGCCCTCGGTGCCGGCCTCGTAGTCGGCGGGCTCGCTCATTCCGAGCGCGTCGCGGATCTGGTCGCCGAACACGTTGTATACCGTGACACCGGCGGCGACGATACCACCCACCACGACGAGCATCACGATGAGCCCGACCAGACAACCACGACGACGCTTGCGACGCTTCTGCTTGACATCGGACGCCGGCACGGGCTCCGCCGCGAACAGATCCGCCATGTCGGTGAGTCCGTCCGGGGCGTCCGAGGTCTCTGCGGAGGCGCGGCGAGTGGGCTGCGCCGGGACATCTGTCGAGAGTGCCGCCGCCTCCTGGAGCGGAAGCGCCATGGTCGCGGCCGACTCTCCCCGCGGATCGGGCGTCACGGATCCCGCAACCACAGGTTCCGGGCCCGCAGCGGGCTCGGGTGTCGGCACCCCGCTGGGCGGCTGAGCCTCCGATCCCTGCTGCGATTGCGCCGCAGCGGCACGCGCCTCGCGACGCGACTTCGGGGTGGACTCGGGCTCGTGGCCAGCAGGATCAGTCACACAGACTCCTGGGGACGGGGTACAGGGATTCCGGGAAGCGCACCGGAGCGCTTCTCGGTGTCGATCGCCTGCTGCAGCAGCACCACAGCGGCGACCTGGTCAACGATGCCACGGGTATCGCGCTGCTTGCGACCCGAACTGCGCAATTGGCTGTGCGCCGTCACCGTGGTGAGCCGCTCATCGATCAGACGGACGGGCACCTCACCCGCGGCCAGTGCCGTGGCGAACTCGCGCGAATCCGCGGTGGACAGGGTGTCCTCACCGCGCAGGTTCAACGGCAGTCCGACGACGATCTCGATCGCGGAGAGTTCCTCGACGATGGCCAACACGCGCGACACGCTGTGCTCATCGCGAGGTACGGTCTCCACCGGCGTGGCGAGCATGCCGTCCGGATCGCACTGCGAGACGCCGACGCGGGCTTTGCCCACGTCAACGCCGACGCGGACGCCGCGTCGGAAGCCGGTCATGCCCGCCCGAGCTGGTCGCGAATTCCCTGGAGAGCCGACGGCAGCGCCGAAGCGTCCGTGCCACCGCCCTGAGCCAGATCGTCTCGTCCGCCACCGCCACCGCCGAGAACGCCGGCAGCTGCCTTGGCGAGCACACCGGCCTTCGCACCGGCGTCGCGCGCAGCCTGGTTGGTGCCGACGATGACAACCGGACGCTCCCCGGCGATGCCGCCGAGCGCGACCACGGCAGGCTCTGACCCGAGACGCTCACGAACGCTGTTGACCAGCGCGCGGACGTCGTCAGCGGAGCCGACGGCACCGACGTCAGCGGTCACGACACGGTAGGCACCCACGGTGGCTGCCGTCTCCGCCAGCGCGGGAACGCGGTCGGCGAGGGCGCGAGCTTCGAAAGCGGCGATCTTCTTCTCGGCGGCCTTGAGACCGGCGGACAGTTCGGCGACACGAGTGAGCACCTGATCTCGCGGCGCCTTGAGCGTGCTGGTGAGTTCCGCGACGAGCGCGCGCTCCGCCGTCAGCTCGCGGAACGCATCGCGTCCGACCAGCGCCTCGACGCGACGGTTGGACGCGCCGACCGAGGATTCGCCGACCAGGCTGACCAGACCGATTTCGGAGCTGTTGGACACGTGCGTGCCCGCGCAGAGTTCGCGAGACCAGGGACCACCGATGTCGACCATGCGGACCTCGGAGCCGTACTTCTCACCGAACAGGGCCATCGCACCGGCGGCCTTGGCTTCATCCAGCGACATGATGCGCGTGGTGACCTCGAGGCCGTCGCCGATGGCGTTGTTGGTGATCTCCTCGATCTCCGTCTTCGTCGCGGCGGAGAGAGCCTGGCTCCAGGAGAAGTCGAAGCGCATGTAGCCGGCACGGTTGAGCGAGCCGGACTGCGTGGCGGTCTTGCCCAGGGTGTCGCGAAGCGCGGCGTGGACGAGATGCGTGGCGGAATGGGCCTGACGCGCCGCGCGGCGGTTCAGGGCATCCACGACGGAGGTGGCGGGCGCGTCCAGGGACACCTCGCCGGTGACGACCTCGACGGTGTGGCTGATGAGGCCCGGAACCGGCTTCTGCACGTCCAGGACGTCCAGTTCGTAACCCGGCCCCACGATCGTGCCCTTGTCGGCGACCTGGCCACCCGACTCCGCGTACAGCGCGGTCTCCGCAAGGATCACTTCGGCGATCTGACCGGCTGAGGCACGATCGACGCTCTGACCATCCACGAGGATGCCCAGCACGCGAGAGCCGGTCTCCATCTCGGTGTAGCCCGTGAAGACCGTCTCGCCGTGGGCGCGGTACTCGCGGTACACGGAGACGTCGGCGATCGCGCGCTTGCGCGACTTCGCGTCCGCCTTGGCGCGGGCGCGCTGCTCCTGCATGAGGGTGTCGAACGCGCCCCGATCGACGGTGAGGCCCGCCTCTTCCGCGATCTCCAGCGTGAGATCGATCGGGAAGCCGTACGTGTCGTGCAGCAGGAACGCCTCATCGCCCGCGATGGCGGACTTTCCGGCGCTCTTCGTCTCGGCAACGGCCTCGTCGAGGATGGCGGATCCGGCCGCCAGCGTGCGCAGGAACGTCTCCTCCTCTGCATAGGCGTAGGTGGAGATGCGCTCCCAATCGCTCTCGAGCACCGGATAGCCGGCCTTCATCGCGTCGCGCGAGACCGGGAACAGCTCGGGGAACGTGGGACCGTCGACGCCGAGCAGTCGCATGGAGCGAATCGTGCGACGCATCAGGCGACGGAGGATGTATCCGCGCCCCTCGTTGGAGGGCGTGACGCCGTCGGAGAGCAGCATCAGAGCGGAACGGACGTGGTCGGCGACCACACGGAAGCGGACATCGTCCTCGTGGGCGACGCCATATGCGCGACCGGTGAGCGACACAGCCTTGTCGAGCACCGGACGCACCTGGTCGGTCTCGTACATGTTCTGGACGCCCTGCTTGATCAACGCCACGCGCTCCAGGCCCATCCCGGTGTCGATGTTCTTGTGCGGCAGCTCGCCGACGATGTCGAAGTCGACCTTCGAGCGCACGTTCGCGATGAGATCCTGCATGAACACGAGGTTCCAGATCTCCAGGTACCGCGTGTCGTCGACCAGGGGTCCGCCATCGGGCCCGTAGGCGGGGCCACGGTCGTAGTAGATCTCGGAGCACGGACCGCCAGGACCGGGCTGACCCGTGTGCCAGTAGTTGTCTTCCTTACCCATGCGCTGGATGCGCTCAACCGGGAGACCGGCGATGCGCTGCCAGAGCTCGGCCGCTTCGTCATCGGTCTCGTAGACGGTGACCCACAGTGAGTCCGGAGCAAAGCCCAGTCCGCCGTCTTCCTCGGCGGAGGTCAGCAGCTCCCACGCGAAGCGAATGGCGCCTTCCTTGAAGTAGTCGCCGAAGGACCAGTTGCCGAGCATCTGGAAGAACGTGCCGTGGCGCGCCGTCTTGCCGACCTCTTCGATGTCGTTCGTGCGGATGCACTTCTGCACGTCCGCTGCGCGAGGGTACGGGGCCGGCACTACGCCGGTCAGGTACGGGATGAACGGCACCATGCCGGCGATCGTGAACAGGATCGACGGGTCGTCGCTCACGAGGGATGCAGACGGAACGATGGTGTGGTTCTGACGCTCGAAGTAGTCGAGGTATCGCTGGGCGATCTCAGCGGTCTTCATGGAAAAGGGCTCGTCCTTAGTTCTTCAATGGGAAAGTCTGCGTCGGCCGAAGCCGGATCAGTTCGCGTTGCGCTTGGCCTCGTCGACGATGGCCTCCAGCGACGCCTCCTGCTCGCGGTAGGCATCACTCATGCGGTCAGTGAACTCGGTGATTCGGGCGTCGAGTTCGGCAAGAGCCTCGCGTCCGCGCGGGTCCTTGTTGACGAAGTGCGCGGCGACGAAGCCCGCCGCGATTCCGACCAGGAACCAGAGCAGCTTCTTCATGATTCGCCTTTCGATGTGTTCGTCGGTGCGCCACGGCGCGAGGAGCGGCTGACCCGCGGCATCCTTCCATCGTAGACGGCGATGGCCCCGGGAACGACGAAGGGGCGTCGGGATATCCCGACGCCCCTTCGAGGGTGCTGTGATCAGCGAGCTGCGTAGTACTCGACGACGAGCTGGACTTCACAGGTCACGGGAACCTCGGCGCGCTTCGGGCGACGCTCGAGCTTCGCCTGCAGCTTGTCGAGCTCCACCGAGAGGTAACCCGGAACCGGGGGCAGAACGTCGGCGTGACCGCCGGCGGCTGCGACCTGGAACGGCTCAAGGCTCTCGCTCTTGGCCTTGACGTGGATCGTCTGACCCGGCTTCACGCGGAAGGACGGGCGGTCGACGAGCTTGCCGTCGACCAGGATGTGACGGTGCACGACGAGCTGGCGGGCCTGTGCGGTGGTGCGGGCGAAACCGGCACGGAGCACGAGCGCGTCCAGACGGACCTCGAGGAGCTCGACCAGGTTCTCACCGGTCAGGCCCTCGATGCGGCGAGCCTCGTTGAAGGCGATGCGAAGCTGCTTCTCGCGGATGCCGTACTGGGCGCGCAGACGCTGCTTCTCGCGCAGACGGACGGCGTAGTCGCTGTCAGCCTTGCGCTTGGTGCGGCCGTGCTCGCCGGGAGCGTACGGACGCTTCTCGAGGATACGGGCGGCCTTCGGGGTGAGGGCGATACCGAGCGAGCGCGACAGGCGCGCCTTGCTGCGGGTACGGGACTTCGTCGACACGAAGTCTCCTTTCCTGGGACGTGGTCGCGACGTTCACGACTCACGGACGTATCTCCACTCCCTCGCCCGCCTGGTGCGCACGCCGGGGCGCGTCATGCGGTGATACAGAGGAAGGGGATGCCCGATATCGGTAGATCGAGCCGGTCAAGCCTACCAGATCCGCAATGGGCGGCCGAGGACGAGCGGGTCATCCCTCGAGGATGCGGCGAATCCGCTCGAGGCGGGCCTGCACGTCCCGTTCTGCACCGAGCGCCTTCGGACTGTAATAGCGCTTGCCGACCAGTTCGTCGGGAAGGTATTGCTGAGCGGCCACCCCGACCTCGGTGTCGTGCGGATACACGTAGCCTTTGCCGTGACCGAGACGTTTCGCACCCGCGTAGTGCGCGTCGCGGAGATGTTTGGGCACCCGCCCGAACCCGCCACCGCGCACATCGGCGATGGCCGCGTCGATGGCCATGTAGGCGGCGTTGGACTTGGCCGTGGTCGCGAGGTAGATGGTCGCCTCCGCGAGCGGGATCCGCCCCTCCGGCATGCCGATGAAAGCGACGGCATCCGCCGCGGCGACCGCGATCTGCAGCGCCTGCGGATCGGCGAGTCCGACATCCTCCGCGGCCGAGATCACCAGGCGGCGCGCGATGAAGCGCGGGTCCTCCCCCGCCTCGATCATGCGCGCGAGGTAGTGGACGGCCGCATCCGGGTCGGAACCGCGGATCGACTTGATGAACGCGCTGATCACGTCGTAGTGCTCATCACCCTGCCGGTCGTAGCGCAGCAGCGCACGGTCAACGGCCTGCGCGACGATATCAGCCGTGACGACAGCGGTGCCGTCCTCCCCCACCTCCGCAACCGTGGCAGCGGCCTCGAGCGCGGTCAGGGCACGCCGTGCATCTCCGGAAGCGAGATGCACCAGCGCCGCCACCGCGTCATCGTCGATGCGCACCGCGTCGGCGAGCCCCCGGGGATCCGACACCGCACGACGCACCAGCACGGTCAGGTCCTCGTCTGTGAGCTGCTGCAGGGTGAGCAGCAGCGACCGGGACAGCAGCGGCGAGATGACGGAGAACGACGGATTCTCCGTGGTGGCCGCGATGAGGATCACCCACCCGTTCTCGACGCCCGGCAAGAGGGCATCCTGCTGCGCCTTGGTGAAGCGGTGGATCTCGTCGAGGAAGAGAATGGTGGTGCGCCCGTAGAGGTCGCGCTGATCAAGCGCCTCCTGCATCACCTCGCGGACGTCTTTCACTCCCGCGGTGATGGCCGACAGCTCGACGAAGCGGCGACCAGACGAGCGCGCGATCGCCTGCGCGAGCGTGGTCTTTCCCGTTCCGGGAGGACCCCACAGGATGACAGATACCGCCCCCGGACTGGCGTCCGGATCGGCGAGCTTCACCAGCGGCGAGCCGGGACGGAGCAGATGCTGCTGCCCCGCGACCTCATCCAGCGACGTCGGACGCATCCGCACGGCCAGCGGCGTCTGCCCCTGGTGCAGCGCGGTCGGTCGATTCATGCTTCCAGGCTAGTCCGGGTCTCCGACGTTGAGACCGGCCATGGCTCGTTTAAGACCCGACTCAGCCACCGACGGGCTTCAGGTCCTTGCAATGACCATCACGTTTTGCCGCGTCGCCATGGCACTCAGTAGGCTCATGCGCAGTGCGCCCGCCTGAGGTGCCGTCTACAGGAGGTGGCGCGTGGCGTCCGGAGGCAAGTCTGCTCGCGAAGAGCGCGACCGTCAGCGTGCAGCACGGGAGCGCGCACGTGTGTACGAGGCACGCGTGCAGGTTCACCAGCAGCGCGCCGCTCGTCGTCGCCGCGACAACATCATCGCCGGCATCGTCGGCGGCGTGATCGTCCTCGGGGCGTTCGGGGCGCAAGCGGCCTACTTCCTCGCCGGCCCCGGTGTGCCAGCGCCCGCTCCGTCTCCGACCGCCACCATCGCACCGAGCGGCACGCCCGCGCCGACGGCGGTGCCGAGCGATTCCGCGACCCCCAGCAGCAGTCCCGCCCCGAGCGCCTCTCCCACGGCGACGGGCACGCCGTCCGCATCGCCCTCTGCAAAGCCAACCGCAAGCCCGTCCCCGACGAAGTAACCGCGTCGTGTCAGGGTCGCTTCATCACGACGCGCCCGACACACTGCGCGTGAACGGGTGCTCGTATTAGGCTGGTGTGGTCCTTTCCGCCTCCACACGGCACAGCCGCGCAAGGAGTTTCACGTGTCTGCCACAGAATCCACCAACAACGAGACCTCGGCCCCCGAAGCCGTCGACGCTCCCGTCGAGAGCACGTCGGAGGAGAACGCTTCGGTCGACGTGACCGAGACGGTCGAAACCGACTCTCCGGCCGCGGCTGAGGTCGTCGAGCCCGCCGCAGAGGCCGTCGATACCGCTGAGCCGACCGACGCCCCCGTTGACGCCGTGGACACTGCCGAAACTCCGGCCGAGGATGCCGTCCCCGCCGAGGCCTCTGCCCCGACCGAACACGCAGCCCCGACCGAAGACGCCGCGCCCGCCGCAGATGCGGACTCGATCGAGGACGCAGCTCCCGCCGAGGACGCAGCTCCCGCAGAAGACGCGACTCCTGCTGCAGACGCCGACTCCGCCGAGGATCCAGCCCCCGCCGAGGACCCAGCTCCTGCCGAGGACCCAGCCCCCGCCGAGGACGCAGCCCCCGCCGAGGACGCAACCCCGGCAGAAGACGCGACCCTTGCTGCAGAAGACACAGCTCCGGCACAGGAAGCAGACCCCGTCGCGACCGGGGACGCCGATGCAGCGCCTGCCGCCACGCCTGGCGATGCAGCGCCGGCCGCCACGCCCGCCCCTGGACCGCGCGCGGTTCCGTCGCCGGCGTCGATCCGTCCGCGTCCCGTCGCTCCGGCCGGCTCCGACTCGTCGGAGTTCGGTCGCGCCGAGGCTGACGGCACTGTCTCGGTGCTCGAGGGTGAGGAATGGCGCGTCGTGGGTCAGTACCCCGATGGCACGCCGGCCGAGGCCCTCGCCTACTTCCGTCGCAAGTTCGACGACCTGGAGTTCAAGGTCCGAAACCTCGAGCAGCGTCATGCCGGTGGTGGTGCCGCAGCTTCTGAGCTGACCGGACAGTCACGTCACCTGCTCGGCGAGGTTCGCGGTGCGGACGCCGTGGGCGACCTCCTCGGACTCGCCGGCCGCCTGGAGGCGTTGATCGCCGCGCTCAGCGAGGCCAGCGCCGAAGAGGCGAAGGCGCAGCGCGAAGCTGTCGCACAGGCGATCGCTGACCGCACGGTGATCGTCGAGAAGGCTGAGGCCCTCGCCGCCCGCGACCCGCAGACCGTGCAGTGGAAGCAGACCTCTGCCGACCTGTCGGCCCTGTTCGATGAGTGGCAGGCGCAGCAGGCCGGCGGCCCGCGTCTACCGAAGAACACCGCGCAGGAGCTGTGGAAGCGATTCCGCACAGCGCGCAGCACGGTGGAGAAGCACCGTCGCGAGTTCTTCGCGAAGCTGGACGAGACGCACAAGTCCGCTCGCGACGGCAAGACCAAGCTGGTCGAGCGCGCCGAAGCACTCGTGACGCGTGGCGAGGATGGGATCCCCGCTTACCGCGCCCTGCTGGACGAGTGGAAGAACGCTGGCCGGGCCGGCCGCAAGGTCGATGACGCCCTCTGGGCTCGCTTCAAGGCCGCTGGTGACGCGCTCTACGGCGCACGCACCGAGCGTGACGCCGCGGAGCAGGCAGAATCGCAGCCACGCATCGAGGCGCGCCAGGCGCTCCTCGTCGAGGCCAAGGCTGTCGCCGACGAGTCCGACCTCCGCAAGGCGCGTCAGCTCCTCACCAACATCCAGCGCCGTTGGGACGAGGTCGGTCGAATCTTCCCGCGCGACAAGGAGCGCCAGCTCGACGACGAGATGCGTCGCATCGAACAGGCGCTGCGCGCCCGCGAGGACGTCGACTGGAAGAAGAACAACCCGGAGACGCAGGCCCGCGCCGACGGCATGAACCGCCAGCTCCTGGACGCCATCGAGAAGCTCGAGTCTGAGGCAGCGGCGGCCGAGGCCTCAGGCAACAAGAAGAAGGCGGCTGAGGCCCGCGAAGCGCTCGAGGCGCGTCGTGCCTGGCTGAAGGCCATCGGCGGCTGACTCCGACGACTGACGGTGAAACCCTCGTGCTCCGACACGGGGGTTTCATCGTTCCTCCCCAGGCACGAGCTGTGGAGGGCAGCGGGATCGCACGGGCCTTGCCCGGCACACTCGTGAGATGCGACGGTTCCACTACTTCCCCGGCGATGGTCTGAGCACGGCCGAGCTCAGCGCAGCATGCCTGGACGGGCATCTCATGCCCGTGGGCGAGGGGTACATCCCCGCCGATGTACCGGAGACGTCGTGGATGCGCGCACGATCCCTGGCGCCGCTGCTCGGGGCGGATCTGGCCGCCACGTTGCGGACCGCGGCGTGGGTGCATGGGGCCATCGACGCTCCCCCGGCGCGTCTGGAGGTGCAGCGCAGGGTGGCACGACGCGGCAAGGTGGTCCCATCGCGACGTATGGCCTATCGCGATGTGCGCATCCCGCTGGCCGACCTGGATCTCTTCGGCGACGTCGCCGTCTCCTCAGTAGCTCGCACCATCGCCGACCTCGCCCGAGAGGCTCCGGACGACCCGGCGCTGTCCGCGCTCGTCGCCGAGTATCCCGTGGCCGTGCACGCCGCCGTCACCTGGCTCGATACCCACTCGCACCGCCCCGGCATCCGAGCCGCACGCGCGCTTCTCCGCGAAGCAGCGTGAGAATGCTCCATTGCTCAACCGGAGCGCTACCGTCGGCCGTGACTCCGTGAGCTCTCCCCCGCTCCGTCCGTCAACTCAACGCGCGAGGGTCAGCTCACGAATCTCAACCCGCGAACCCAACCCACGAAACTCCACCCGCGAACCCAGCCCACGAAACTCAACCCGAAGTGACCCGGTACACGTCGTACACGCCGTCAATGCGTCGCACCGCGTTGAGCACGCGGTCGAGGTGCACGATGTCGCCCATCTCGAACTGGAATCGGCTGAGCGCGAGGCGCTCCGTGTTGGTCTGCACCGTGGCAGACAGGATGTTGACGTGGTGCTCGCTGAGCACCCGAGTGACATCCGAGAGCAGCCCAGAGCGGTCCAGCGCCTCCACCTGAATCTGCACCCGGAACACGCTCTTCGTGGTGGGCGCCCATTCCACCTCGATGAGGCGGTCCTTGTCGGCCATCAGCGACTTCACGTTGGTGCAGTCCGCCCGGTGAACACTCACACCACTGCCGCGAGTGACGAAGCCCATGATCTGATCGCCCGGAACCGGTGTGCAGCACTTCGAGAGCTTCACCAGGATGTCCGGGGCGCCACGTACGAGCACGCCCGAATCAGCGTTGCGCGGAGTGCGGTGGTGACGCCCAACGGTCGGAAGCTCGATAGGGCCAGTGGTGGTGTCGTCCGCATTGATGAGGGCGGTGACCTTCTCCAGCACCGACTGCGTCGAGACGTGTCCCTCGCCGACGGCAGCGTACAGAGCGGACACGTCCTCGTAGCGCATGAGGCGCGCGACCTCGGCGAAGGACTCCTGATTCATCAAGCGCTGCAGCGGAAGGTTCTGGCGGCGCATCGCACGAGCGATGGCCTCCTTGCCCTGCTCGATCGCCTCTTCGCGTCGTTCCTTCGTGAACCACCCGCGGATCTTGTTGCGGGCGCGGGACGACTTGACGAAGGTGAGCCAGTCCTGGCTCGGGCCCGCGTCGGGGTTCTTCGAGGTGAAGACCTCCACCACGTCGCCGGAGTGCAGTTCAGACTCAAGCGGAACGAGACGGCCGTTGACCTTCGCACCCATGGTGCGATTGCCGATCTCGGTGTGCACGGCGTACGCGAAGTCCACCGGAGTCGCGCTGGCGGGCAGCCCGATCACCCGCCCCTTGGGAGTGAAAACGTAGACCTCTTTGGCGCCGATCTCGAAGCGCAGCGAGTCGAGGAACTCACCCGGGTCGGCGGTCTCCGCCTCCCAGTCCGAGATGCGCTTGATCCAGGCCATGTCGGCGTCGCTCGCCTTGACATCACCTTTGCCACCGCTCATCCGCTCCTTGTACGCCCAGTGCGCGGCGACACCGAATTCGGCCTGCTCGTGCATCTCGTGCGTACGGATCTGGATCTCGACGGTGCGTCCGCCCGGACCGATAACCGTGGTGTGCAGCGACTGGTAGAGGTTGAACTTCGGGGTGGCGATGTAGTCCTTGAACCGACCCGGAAGCGGCGTCCAGCGAGCGTGGATCGCGCCGAGCACGGCGTAGCAGTCTCGTACGGTGCCGACCAGCACGCGGATGCCGATCAGGTCGTAGATGTCGTCGAATTCGCGGCCGCGAACGATCATCTTCTGATAGATGGAGTACATCTGCTTGGGTCGGCCCATGACCTTGCCCTTGATGCGTAGGCCACGCAGATCCTCATCGACCGCCGCGATCACCTGCCGCACATACTGTTCGCGCTGGGGGGTGCGTTGCTTGACCAGCCCCTCGATCTCGGCATACACCTTCGGGTGCAGCACAGCGAACGAGAGATCCTCCAGCTCGCTCTTCACTGTCTGCATACCGAGTCGGTGCGCGAGCGGCGCGTAGATCTCCAGCGTCTCGGTGGCCTTCTTCGCCGCTTTCTCCGGCGGAACGAAGCCCCAGGTACGAGCGTTGTGCAGGCGGTCGGCGAGCTTGATCATGAGCACCCGGATGTCCTTGGACATCGCGACGATCATCTTGCGCACGGTCTCGGCCTGGGCCGCATCGCCGTACTTCACCTTGTCGAGCTTGGTGACGCCATCGACCAGCAGGGCCACCTCGTCTCCGAAGTCGGCGGTCAGCTGCTCAAGGCTGTAGCCGGTGTCCTCCACGGTGTCGTGCAGGAGGCCGGCGGCCACGGCACGGGGTCCGAGCCCCAGCTCGGCGAGAATCTGCGCCACAGCCACAGGATGCGTGATGTAGGGCTCGCCGCTCTGGCGCTTCTGCCCCTCGTGCCACTTCGTGGCTGTCGTGTACGCGCGCTCGACGATCGTGAGGTCCCCGCGCGGATGGTTCGAGCGAACCGTGCGCAGCAGGTGTTCGAGATCGTCGCGACGGACGGATCGGGAGAAGATACGGGGAACCATCCACCGGAGGCTGCCCGGTTGATGCGATGCAGGAGGGAGCGTCTCAGTCACCTGCTCACCTCCTGCTGCGTTCAGATAATCCTACGGCGTGCTGTGTATCGATCAGGCGTCAACCGCGTCGCGCTCGCGCGCCTGAGCCACCTTCGCGTCGTGCGACTTGATCTTGGGCTCGTTCTCGCGGAACAGCGAGTACAGCGGAGCGGCCACGAACAGCGTCGAGTACGCCGCCACGATGATGCCCACCGTGATCGAGAGCGAGATGTCGGCCAGCGTCTGCGCACCGAGGCCGAGGGCACCGATGAAGAGGATCGCCGCCACCGGCAGCACAGCCACCACGGAGGTGTTGATCGAGCGGATGAGCGTCTGGTTCACACCGAGGTTGACCGACTCACCGAACGTGCGGTGTGAGGCCGATCCCTGTTCGGATGTGGTCTCGCGGATCTTGTCGAACACGACGGTGGTGTCGTAGAGCGAGTAGCCGAGGATAGTCAGGAAGCCGATGACGGCCGCAGGCGAGATCTCGAAACCGCAGAGCGCGTACACACCGAAGGTGATGACGAGCACGTCTAGGAGGCCGATGATGGCCGCAGCGGACATCTTCCACGTGCGGAAGTACAACGCGAGGATCACGAACGCGAGGACGAGGAAGATCCCCAGACCCCACAGCGACTGCCGGGTGACGTCCGCACCCCAGCTGGCCCCGACCACAGACGAGGAGACATGCTCCGCGGCATCCACTTTGTAGGTCGTTGCCAGCGCCTCGCTGATCTGCTGCACGGGGGAAGCCCCCTCAGAGCTGTCGGCGTCGAGGGCTTCCGTCTGAACACGGATGCCGTCCGTGCCGACGGTGGTCACCTTCGTGGCCACATCACCCGCGATGGAGCGGACCGCATCGGTGGCCTTGTTCTGGTCGAGATCCTCCTCAGCGACGCCGCTCACGGTGAACTGGGTGCCACCGGTGAACTCCATCGAGAACTGGGGCGGCCGGATGAAGACCACGAGGATCGACACCAGGACGAGGAGTCCGGCGATCAGGAACCACAGGTTGCGCTTGCCGACGAAGGGAACGCTGGTCTTGCCGGTGTAGAGATCGTTACCGAGCTGGTTCATCGAAGCCATCAGGCGTCGCCTCCCTTCGAGTTGGAGCCGCTGGTTCGGGCGGCAAGGGCTTCAGCCTGCTTGCGTTCGGCGATGGTCTGTCGGCGTGCGGCTTCGCCGCGGCTCTTCGCGTCGCGGGCGGCCTTGCCGCGCACCGAGGTGGTCGTCTCCACCGCCTTGAACTGCGCACGGCCCGTGTAGACGGCGCCGAGAGCCTCGGAGTTCATGCCGGACAGCACGTGGCCGCCGCCGAAGAAGCGAGTGCGCGCCAGCAGCTGCATCACGGGGTGCGTGAAGAGCACGAAGATGAGGATGTCGATCAGGGTGGTGAGACCCAGCGTGAACGCGAAACCCTTCACCGTGGCGTCGGCCAGGATGTAGAGCACCAGGGCGCACAGGATGTTGATCGACTTCGAGATGTAGATCGTGCGCTTGGCGCGATCCCAACCGTCCTCGACGGCCGCGATCACGGACTTGCCGTCACGCAACTCGTCTCGTATGCGTTCGAAGTAGACGATGAAGGAGTCGGCCGTGAATCCGATCGTCACGATCAGGCCCGCCACACCGGCCAGCGAGAGGCGGAAGCCCATGCGCCACGCCAGGACGCAGAGCACGATGTAGGTGATCACGGCCATGACGGCCAGCGACGCGATGATCACGAAGCCGAGCGCGCGGTACGAGAGCAGCGAGTACAGCGCCACGAGCGCGAGACCGATGAGTGCAGCGATCAGACCGATCTGAAGCTGCTGGGTACCGAGCGTTGCGGAAATGACGTTGTCAGACTCCACGCTGAACGACAGCGGCAGCGCGCCGAACTTCAGCTGGTCGGCGAGCACCTTCGAGGACTCCTGCGTGAACGTGCCGGAGATCTGGGGGCGACCGTCGGAGATGATGCCGTTCATCGTGGGAGCCGAGATCACGCTGCCGTCGACGACGAACGCGAAGCGATTGCGCTGCGTGTCACCGGCAGTGGTGTAGCCGTAGAGACGCTTGCTCACCTCGGCGAACTTGCTGGCACCCTCGCCGTTGAAGTTCAACTGGACGATCCAGACGCCGCGCTGCTGGTCATAGCCGTTGCTGGCGTCAGTGATCTCGTTGCCGGTGAGCTCCACCGGACCCAGGATGTACTTCTGCTGCTGGGCGACCGCCACGGGGTCGTCCTTGTCGGCGCGGTCACAGGTGACGAGCGGCTGGTCCTTCGGTGCGTTGGCGAGGTCGGATTCCTTCGAGCAGTCGTAGGCCAGGAACTCCGCCTGCAGCTTCGGCGTCAGCCAGCTGTTGTCGGAACCATCGGTGGGCGACGCGGTCGGCGTTGCCGCGAGCGTCGGGTCGGCCGGATCGGGCGTCGCCTTCCCGTCCTCACCGATGGAGGTCGTCGCGGCTCCCGTCGAGAGCAGCACGGAGCGAAGCTCCATCTGCGCGCTCGACTCGATGCGGGCGCGCTGCGCCTCATCGAGCTTGCCGGGCACGGCCACCACGATGTTGGCGTTGCCCTCGGTAGTCACCTCGGCCTCGCCGACACCGGAGGCGTCGACGCGCTGGCGAATGATCGTGACGGCCTGGTTCATCTGCTCAGAGCTGGGCTCACCACTCTGGGTGTTGGCCTTCAGGATGACCTGCGTCCCACCCTGGAGGTCAAGCGCGAGCTCAGGAGTCCAGGAGCTCTTCTCGAAGGCGTAGACACCCAGCGAGTTGATGCCGAAGAGAACGGCGATGATGGCGAGGAGTCCGATCAGTGCACGCCATGCGTGCCGGACGGGCGTTGATGTGGCCACGGAGTCGGGTCAGCTTTCTCAATACGCCTCGGTCGTCGAGGCGGCGGAATCAGTGCTTGTCGTTGCCTTCGAGACGACGGCGCGTCTCCTCAGCGGTCTCGATGCGCGCAGCGTCGGTGTCAGCCACGGGCGGGGTCAGCGAGGAAGCGTCGTCCGGGACCTCGACGCTGTCGTACTCCGAAACCTCGGCGGTCTCCTCGTCTTCCGCCTCGGACGGCGTGATGATGCGCGCGATCGCCTGCGTGTGAACGCGGATGACGACACCGGGCGCGATCTCGATCTGCGCCGGCTCATCCAGATCGTCGGCGTTGTAGCTGACGATGGTGCCGAAGATGCCTCCGTTGAGCATCACCTCAACGCCCGGAACGGTCTGACGGGCCTTGGCCTCCTGCTCCTCCTTCATCTTCTTCATGCGCTTGCGGGAGTTCCAGAACATGAAGACGACAAGCGCCGCCAGGACGACGAGCAGGATGATGTCCATGAGGCAGACAACCTTTCGGGGAGGAGCGCGCGGGGCGCGAAGAGAAGACCCGGAGGCCTTCAGCGATTATAGGTCATCGAATCTCACGGCCACGTCGGCGTGCGGGGCACCGAGGTGCGCATATGCATATCCACGTCGATCACAGCGCATCGAATCTCAAGGCCACGTCCGCGCGCGGGACACCAAGGTCCCCGTATGCATGTCCTACGTCGATCACAGGTCATCGAATCTCAGGGCCACCTCGGCGTGCGGTACACCAAGGTGCGCATACGCAAGTCCCACGTCGATCACAGCGCATCGAATCTCAAGGCCACGTCGGCATGCGGGACACCGAGGTGCGCATACGCCTCGGGCGTCGCGACGCGGCCGCGAGGTGTGCGACCCATGAACCCGATGCGAACCAGGTAGGGCTCCACGACACTCTCGATGGTGTCGGGCTCCTCGCCGGCCGCCACCGCGAGAGTGTTCAGCCCCACCGGACCGCCCCGGAAACGACGCACGAGCATGTCCAGAACAGCGCGGTCGAGCCGGTCCAGTCCGATCGGATCGACGTCATACAGCTCGAGTGCCGCGCGGACAGCGGCGACATCCGTGGTGTCGGTGTTGACGAGCAGATAGTCACGCACACGGCGAAGGAGTCGGTTGGCGATGCGCGGAGTGCCGCGCGAGCGACGGGCGATCTCGCCCAGCGCCCGGCTCGACAGCTCCACGCCCAGCACGAGTGCCGAACGCTCGACGACCTGCTCGAGTTCGCTGGCGTCGTAGTACTCCAGATGTGCGGTGAAGCCGAAACGGTCACGCAGCGGGTTGGGCAGCATCCCGGATCGTGTGGTGGCACCGACCAGAGTGAACGGAGCAAGCTCCAGCGGGATGCTGGTGGCACCGGCCCCCTTGCCCACCATGATGTCGATGCGGAAGTCCTCCATCGCGAGATAGAGCATCTCCTCAGCGGATCGTGCCATGCGGTGGATCTCGTCGATGAAGAGAACCTCACCGGGCATGAGGCTCGACAGCAGTGCCGCGAGGTCGCCGGCGTGCTGGATGGCGGGGCCGCTCGACATCCGCAGCGGCCTGCCGCTCTCATGGGCGATGATCATGGCGAGTGTGGTCTTGCCGAGCCCGGGAGGGCCGGACATGAGGATGTGATCGGCGGAACGCTGCTGGATCCGCGCCGCTTCCAGCAGCAGCTGCAGCTGTTTGCGAACTTTCTGCTGGCCGATGAACGCATTGAGCGACTGCGGGCGCAGCGCTCCCTCGATCGCCAATTCGGTGGCGTCCTGCGGAGCGGCGTCCAGCGGAGACTCATCAACCACGGACAGCTCCCGGGCCGAGGGCGGCGAGCGTGCGACGCAACAGTGCCTGCACGTTGGAACGCTCACTCTCTGTGGCGGAGGCCGCGACCTGCGCGACAGCGTCCGCGGCCGTGCGTTCATTCCAGCCGAGGCCGGTCAGGGCGGCGACGACCTGCGTGGTGACGTCAGGGGCGACGGAGCCTCCCACCACGGCCACGGGAGACGGCGGCGCGATCTTGCCCGCGAGCTGCACCGAGATGAGCTTCGCGGTCTTCGGTCCGATGCCCGACACCTTGCGGAACGGGGCGTCGTCATCGTTCGCGACGGCGATCGCGATCTGGTCCACCGTGAGAGCGGAGAGGATCCCGAGCGCGGACTTGGGCCCCACGCCGGTGACGCCGATCAGGATGACGAACAGCTCGAGCTCCTCGCGGGTGGCGAAGCCGAACAGGCTCAGGGCGTCCTCGCGCACCACCAGGTGGGTGTGCAGGGCGATGGTGTCACCACGATGCGTGGTGCGCGCGACATCCGGCGGGACCGCCACCGAGAAGCCGACACCGCCGACCTCGACGACCAGCGAATCGGGGGCGATGTGGAGCACGGCACCACGGAGGGAGGAGATCACGTCTCCACCCTAACCGGGGCATCGTACAAAGTTTCGAGCGACACTCCCCGCCTACCGCCGGCTGCGCTTCTCCGCCTCCGCCCAGGCACGCTGGGCCGGGGTCAGGGCGCGTTCGGGAGCGCCCGCTGCCATCGGACCGCCGCGCCAGGCGTGACACAGCGCGATGGCGAGAGCATCCGCGGCGTCCGCGGGCTGGGGCAACGCGTCGAGCCGGAGGACGCGCGCCACCATCGTCTGCACCTGCAGCTTGTCGGCCGCTCCATAGCCGGTGATCGCGGCTTTCACCTCACTCGGGGTATGCGTGGCCGTGGGAAGCCCCCGCTCCGCAGCGAGCATGAGAGCGACTCCGGAGGCCTGAGCCGTACCCATCACCGTGGAGCGGTTCTGCTGTGCGAACACGCGCTCGACGGCGACGACATCCGGGCGATGCTCGTCCAGCACCGCGCGTATCCCGGCGGCGATGCGGGCGAGGCGCATGCCGGGCTGCTCGTCCGGCGACGAACGGACGACGCCGACGTAAACGAGGCGCGCTGAGCGGTCGCGTGCGACATCGACCACGCCGACGCCGCATCGGGTGAGGCCGGGATCGATACCCAGCACGCGCAATTCAGTCACTCGTCCACGCTACGCCGCCGATCACGGAACCGAGGCAGCACACGACGAAGCCCGCATCCTCTCGGATACGGGCTTCACGCAACGGCGCGGGTCAGTCCTCGTCGGACTCGAGCTCGGCCTGGACCTCGGCGGAGAGATCGAAGTTGCTGTAGACGTTCTGCACGTCGTCGCTGTCCTCGAGGGCGTCGATCAGACGGAAGACCTTGCGGGCGGTGTCCGCGTCGATCTCGACCTTGAGGTTCGGGACGAAAGCCGCGTCGGCGGAGTCGTACTCGATTCCCGCCTCCTGCAGCGCGGTACGCGTGGCGACGAGATCCGTGGCCTCGGTGATGACCTCGAACGTGTCACCTTCGTTGGTGACCTCTTCGGCGCCGGCTTCCAGAGCCGCCATCATCACATCGTCCTCTGTGGTGCCCTCGGCGGGGACCACGATGACGCCCTTGCGGGAGAAGTTGTACGCGACCGAACCGGGGTCTGCCATGTTGCCGCCGTTGCGCGACATGGCAGTACGCACCTCAGCGGCGGCGCGGTTCTTGTTGTCGGTCAGACACTCGATCAGAAGCGCCACGCCGTTGGGGCCGTAACCCTCGTACATGATCGAGGTGTACTCGACCGATTCGCCGCCGATGCCCGCGCCGCGCTTGATGGCGCGATCGATGTTGTCCTTCGGGACCGAGGTCTTCTTGGCCTTGAGGACGGCGTCGAACAGCGTCGGGTTACCGGCAAGGTCGGCGCCGCCGAGTTTCGCCGCCACCTCGATGTTCTTGATGAGCTTGGCCCACGACTTGGCACGACGCGAGTCGATGACCGCTTTCTTGTGCTTGGTGGTGGCCCACTTGGAATGCCCTGACATATGTCTCCCGCTCGTTTCGCGCGATTTGCGCCCTCAAGTCTACGCGTTTTCGACTTCCGACCCGCAGAGGCCGCATCAGCCCTCGCCACTGGTGCGGCCCGACCGCGCCCGCGCCGCCCGGATCGACGGCGAATCGTGCAGTCGGACGAGCGCGTCGTCCAGAGGAAGCGCCACATCGGCGACCTGCTGCCATCCTTCGCCCCGGCGCCCGACGAGTCGCATCGTGCCGCCACTCGCGCTGACGCTTTCGGATCCGATCGGTCGTCGCATCCTCACACGCTAACCGGCGTGAGTGCCCACCCCCGCGAGGAACTGCCGGTGAAGGCGATCATCGCCGGTGACCTCCGGGTGGAAGGACAGGCCGATCACGCTCCCCTGCCGCACACCGACGATCGCGTCGCGGGTGCGCGCGATCACGTCGACTCCTGGGCCGTGCGACACCACGATCGGCGCGCGGATGAACGACACGTCGATCTCTCCCGCGATCCCCGAGACGGCAATCGCCGCGTCGAAGGAATCGCGCTGCGAGCCGAATGCGTTCCGACGCACGGTGACGTCCAGTCCCCCGAACGTCTGCTGTCCCGGCGCGGGATTCTCCAGACGCTCGGCCAGCAGGATCAGCCCCGCACAGGTTCCGAGGACAGGAAGCCCCGCTGCAATGGCATCACGAAGCGGATCGGCCAACCCGAACGACCGGGAGAGCCGATCGATCACACTCGACTCACCGCCAGGCAAGACGAGCCCGTCGATACCCTCGAGGTCCTCGACCTTCTTCACCAGCCGAACATCCGCGCCGAGGCCCTGCAGCATCGCCGCGTGTTCGCGAACGCCTCCCTGCAGGGCCAGCACGCCGATGGTGGTCATCGAGCTGTCCGGTTCACCAGCCGCGCTGGGCCAGGCGATGCGGAGCCGGCACATCGGCGACATTGATGCCGACCATCGCCTCGCCGAGACCACGAGAGACCTGAGCGATGAGTGCCGCGTCCTCGAACGACGTGGTCGCCTTCACGATCGCGGCGGCGCGCGCTGCAGGGTTGCCCGACTTGAAGATGCCGGAGCCGACAAAGACACCGTCCGCGCCGAGTTGCATCATCATCGCGGCATCCGCGGGCGTCGCCACGCCGCCGGCGACGAACATCACCACCGGAAGGGCTCCGGTCTCGGCGACCTCGCGCACCAGGTCGTAGGGGGCCTGCAGCTCCTTGGCGGCGACGTACAGCTCGTCGGTCGTCTTCGCCTTCAGTGCGTTGATCTCAGCGGTGATGGTGCGGATGTGGCGGGTCGCTTCCGAGACGTCGCCGGTGCCGGCCTCGCCCTTGGATCGGATCATGGCCGCGCCTTCGGTGATGCGACGCAGCGCCTCCCCCAGGTTCGTCGCGCCGCAGACGAACGGCACCTCAAAGTTCCACTTGTCGATGTGGTTGACATAGTCCGCCGGCGAGAGCACCTCGGACTCATCGACGTAGTCCACGCCGAGGCTCTGCAGCACCTGCGCCTCGACGAAATGTCCGATCCGCGCCTTCGCCATCACGGGGATGGACACGGCCGCCTGGATGTCGGTGATCAGGTCCGGGTCGCTCATGCGCGCCACACCACCCTGGGCCCGGATGTCGGCGGGGACCCGCTCCAGCGCCATGACCGCGCTCGCTCCCGCATCCTCGGCGATGCGCGCCTGCTCGGCTGTGACGACATCCATGATGACGCCGCCCTTGAGCATCTCGGCGAGGCCACGCTTCACGCGAGTGGTAGCCGTGCGGTTCTCGGTCATGGGGACTCCTCTCGCGGCGCCGGTCGCCGCTCGTTCATGACAATACACGTTTTGACCTATGCCAATCTCGGAAAGGTGGTCGGACGATAGGATCGAGCCGATGGACGACCACTTCAGCGGCCTGCGGGGCGCGACCGCCGCAGAGCTCGCGGACGAATTGCGCACGCTCATCGAACGCGGGGCTCTGGCCGCCGGTGACGCCCTTCCGCCCGTGCGCACGCTGGCGGACCTCCTCGGAATGAACCGCAACACCGTGGTCGCTGCCTATCGCCAGCTCGCCGCTGGCGGACTCGTGGAGTCGCGCGGACGAGCCGGAACCCGCGTGAGCGGCGCGGCACGTTCTGCCCAGGACGGATTCGCGCCGGACAGCGTGCTGCGCGACATCGGGTCCGGCAACCCGGATCCCGCTCGGATCCCTGATCCGTCACGCGCGCTCGCCCACGCCGTCGGGCGCCCGATCCTGTACGGCGAGGCCGTGGTGGATCCTGAGCTCGAGCGCTGGGCGCGCGACTGGGTGGGCTCCGACCTGCAGCCGGAGGCGTTCTCCCTGACGATCACGAGTGGCGCGGTCGACGCCGTCGAGCGCCTGCTCGCCCAGGCGCTGGTGCGTGACGATGCCGTCGCGCTCGAGGACCCGTGCTTCCTGGCGAGCATCCACACGGTGCGCCTCGGCGGTTACCGTGCCGTTCCCGTGCCCGTCGACGAAGAGGGGATGACGGTCGCGGGACTCCGCGCGGCCCTGGACGCCGGCGTGCGCGCCATCGTCGTGACCCCGCGGGCACAGAACCCCACGGGGGCTTGTCTCACCGCCCGCCGTGCCGCGGATCTCCGCTCGGTGCTCACAGATCATCCCTACGTGCTGATCGTCGAGGATGATCACTTCTCGATGCTGTCGCGTGAGCCGTACGAGTCGCTGATCGGACCGGATCACCGACGCTTCGCTCTGGTTCGATCCGTGTCGAAGTTCCTCGGGCCGGATATGTGTCTGGCCGTCACCGCGTCCGATCCCGATACGGCGGCGCGGCTCGGCCTCCGCCTCAGCCCGGGAACGACCTGGGTGAGCCACATTCTGCAGCGGCTGGTGGCCGGGCTTGTCACGGACGCGGACGTCCGGGCCGGGATCGCTGCCGCTGCAGACCACTACGCCGCTCGAAACGCCGCCTTCGCGACGGCGGCAGCATCCGCAGGGCTGCCCGTTGTCGCATCCGACGGTCTGAACGTCTGGCTCCCCCTCCCCGTCCCGGCGCGCGGCGCCGCCGAACAGCTCATGCGGCGCGGATGGCTGGCGCGCACCGGTGACGAGTTCCGCCTGATCCCGGACGCCCCGTCCCACCACCTCCGTCTCACGGTGCACGAACTCGACGACGATGATCGATCCGCCCTCGTCACCGATCTCGTGGCCGCCATCGCCGCGGCCAGCTGATCACCGTGCAGCTCTCACTCTGGATCACCCTGCTGCTGGCCTGCGTCGTCATCAGCCTCACCCCCGGTGCCGGTGCCATCAACACGATGGGCAACGCCCTGAACCACGGGCATCGCCGCGCGATCTGGGGAATCCTCGGACAGCAGGCGGCGCTCGTCGTGCACATCGCCATCGTCGCGGCCGGCGTCGGCCTTCTGGTGGGATCCTCGCCGATCGCCTTCGCCGTCATCCGCTATGCGGGTGCTGCCTACCTCGTGTACCTCGGCATCCGACAGATCCTCGCGAAAGTCGAGACCGTCACAGACGAGGACGGGGCCGCAACGACCCCGGCGGTGCGAACCGAGTCGCGCTGGGCGATGTTCCGGCGCGGGCTGTGGGTGAACCTGCTCAACCCGAAGGCGATCGTGTTCTTCCTGGCGTTCCTGCCGCAGTTCATCAAGCCGGATCAGCCTCAGCTGCCGCAGTACGTGATCGTCGCTGTCACGTGCATCGTCGTCGATATCGCGGTGATGTGGGGCTTCTTCGCCGTCGCGGCACAGGGATTCCGCCGCTTCACGCGCACTGCCCACGGTCAGCGCACGCTGAACAGGATCTTCGGTGTGCTCTTCATCGCGGTCGGCGTGCTGCTGGCAGTGATGCACTGAGCGTCAGGCGCAGCACGCGCCGGGATCGCAGTCCCGCACCATCGAGGGCGATGCGAGCCGGATGCCGATGAGGTCCCTCGGCGTCACGACTCAGGTCTGCGGCCACCCCAGCGCGATGGTCTGGCGCATCTCGCCGAGGAGCTGCGGCAGCGCCTTCGTCTTCGCGATGATCGGCAGGAAGTTCGCATCGCCGCCCCACCGCGGCACGATGTGCTGGTGCAGATGGCCGCCCACCCCGGCACCGGCGATTGCGCCCTGGTTCATGCCCAGATTGAAACCATCGCAGTGCGCGACATCGCGCAGCACCCGCATCGCGGTCTGCGTGATGGCACCGATCTCGGCGACCTCTTCCTCGGTCGCCTCGTCGTACATCGCGATATGCCGATACGGGCATACCAGCAGGTGGCCCGAGTTGTAGGGGAAGAGGTTCAGCAGAGCGTACGCGGTCTTGCCGCGATGGACGATCAGCGTCTTCTCGTCCGGACGCGTGGGCGCGTAGCAGAACGGGCAGTCGGCGACGTGCGGCTCGGGTCCCGCCTCGATGTACACCATGCGGTGCGGGACCCAGAGCCGCTGGAACTCGTCGGGAACACCGACGAAGTCGGCCGCCAGTTCGAGTTCCGGTTCGTCACTCATGCGAAATCGGACTCCGTCATGATGCGGGAGTGATCGGCGATCGCCCGTGAGATGCGCGCGACGGCGTCGGCCACCGGCACGCCGTTCAGCTGCGTGCCGTCACGGAAGCGGAACGAGACGGTGCCGGCCGCACGGTCCTGTTCGCCGGCGATGAGGATCAGCGGGACCTTCGCCGTGGTGTGGTTGCGGATCTTCTTCTGCATGCGGTCATCGGAATGATCGACCTCGGCACGCACGCCGGCGGCCTTCAGCGTTCCGACGACCTCTTCGAGGTAGTCGGCGTACTGCTCCGCAACGGGAACGCCGACCACCTGAGCCGGGGCCAACCACAGCGGGAAGTCGCCCGCGTAGTGCTCGAGCAAAATTGCGAAGAACCGCTCGACCGAACCCAGCAGAGCGCGGTGGATCATGACGGGGCGGTGCTTGGCGCCGTCCGGTCCGGTGTACTCCAGCTCGAACCGCTCCGGCTGGTTGAAGTCCAGCTGGATGGTGGACATCTGCCAGGTGCGGCCGATGGCATCGCGCGCCTGCACGGAGATCTTCGGGCCGTAGAAGGCCGCGCCGCCCGGATCGGCGACGAGTTCCAGGCCGGACTCCAACGCCACCTCACGAAGCGTCTCGATGGCGCTGGACCACTGCTCGGGCTCGCCGAGGAACTTCGGGTTGCCCTCCTCGTTGGTCGACAGCTCGAGGTAGAAGTCGTTCAGGCCGTAGTCGCGCAGCAGCGACAACACGAGGTTGAGGTTCGTGGTGAGCTCCTCGCGAACCTGGTCCTGAGCGACGTAGATGTGCGCGTCGTCCTGGGTCAGTCCGCGCACGCGGGTGAGTCCCGACAGCGTTCCGCTCTTCTCATAGCGGTAGACGGTGCCGAACTCCGCGAGGCGCAGCGGCAGCTCACGATAGGAGCGACCGCGCGCACGGAACACCAGGTTGTGGAACGGGCAGTTCATGGGCTTCAGGTAGTAGTCCTGGCCCTGACGAGTGACGTTGCCCTCGTCGTCGACGACCTCATCGAGGTGCATCGGGGGGAACATGCCGTCCGCGTAGGTCTGCAGGTGACCCGACGTCATGAAGAGATCCTTCTTCGTGATGTGCGGGCTGTTGACGAGGTCGTAGCCGTTGCGCAGCAGGTGCTTGCGCAGGTTCTCCTCGATCTCGTAGCGGATGATGCCGCCCTTGGGGTGGAAGACCGCGAGGCCCGATCCGATCTCGTCCGGGAACGAGAACAGGTCCATCTCCACGCCGAGCTTTCGGTGATCGCGACGCTCGGCCTCGGCGATGCGCTCCTGGTACGCGCGCAGCTCGTCCTTGGTGGGCCACGCCGTGCCGTAGATCCGCTGCAGTTGCGGGTTCTTCTCCGAGCCGCGCCAGTACGCAGCGGCAGAGCGGGTGAGCGACCATCCATTGCCCACCATGCGGGTGCTCGGCACGTGCGGGCCGCGGCAGAGGTCCTTCCACGCCACCTCGCCGTCCTTGCGGACATTGTCGTAGATGGTGAGCTCTCCCTCGCCGACCTCGACATCGGCGCCCTCGGCTCCGCCGCCCTTGAGGCCGATGAGCTCCAGCTTGAACGGCTGGTCGGCAAGTTCCGCGCGCGCCTCATCCTCGGTGACGACACGGCGTACGAAGCGCTGGCCCTCACGGATAATGCGCTGCATCTCCTTGTCGATGACCTTCAGGTCCTCGGGGGTGAACGGGTTCGCGACGCCGAAGTCGTAGTAGAACCCATCAGTGATCGGCGGGCCGATCCCCAAGTCCACCTGCGGGTTGAGCTTCTGCACCGCCTGGGCCAGCACGTGGGCCGTCGAATGGCGCAGAATCGCGAGGCCCTCGGGGCTTGAGATCGTGATCGGCTCGACGATGTCGGTCTCGGTGACGATCGTCGCGAGGTCCTTCTGCTGCCCGTTCACGTGCATGGCGACGACGGAACGATCGGTGAAGAGGGCGAATCCGTCACAGGGATAGGACGGCTGGGGGTTCTCAGACACGAAGATTCTCCAGTTAGCAATGGATGTCGGCAACTCAGCTTCGGGCGCTCCCGCGCCCCGCCCGCTCAGGCCTGGGTCGTTCGCGTGCCAGTGACCGCGAGCACGACAGTGTCGTCGCTCGTGCGGGTCAGCCGGGCGAAATCCATGCGATGAGTCTACGCCCCGACGGTTGGCCCCACGGCCACGGCCCGACGCAGTTGTGCGTCGACTCCCCGCCATCCGCCGGTCTCATAGGCGACGACGACACCGACGGGTCCCGCCAGCACCACGAGCAGGCACAGCCACAGCGGAAGGCCCGCGACGGCGAGCACGATCGCCAGCGCCGGAAGCAGAACTCCCGGAAGCTGCAGACCGATGTTCTTCGTGGGCTCACGTGTGAGCCAGGCGTGGATCGCATAGAGCGCCAAGCTGTAGACGATGACGGATGCGGCCAGGCAGGAAACCACCGTGACGGTGGACAGGTGCACCTCGGGATCGAACACGTAGCCGATCAGGTGCAGGCTGGCACCCACGGCGACGATCGCGAGGAAGAGCACGGCGTGCCCGTAGCCCCAGACGAAGGCGCGTCGTCGGTGCACCTCAAGGATCGGTGCCGACGGGAGCAGAAAGTAGGTCCACCACACGGCGAAGGTCATCGCGATGCCTGCGGCGATCACCACGATGGAGTTCGCACTCCAGCCCTCCTCCGCCGTCACCTCCTGAGCTGCTGCGATCGTGCCGATGACGGTCTCGCCGAGCGTGATGATCGCCAGCAGGCTGTAGCGCTCGGCGATGTGGTGCGGGTGCCACGGCGTGCTGCCGTTCGCGGCGCGACGTTCGGCGAGGATCGGGCCGAGCAGCTCCACGACCCAGCACAGCGCAGCGGCGACCAGCGTGGCCTGGAGGGTCATGGGCACCCAGGCCACGATCACCCAGCCGACCTGAGCGATGGCGATGCACACCACATAGGTCAGTGCCGTACTGCGATGTTCAGCGCTGCGCGCGGCTCGTAGCCACTGTCCGATCATCGCCACGCGCATGACGATGTAGCCCGCCACCATCACTTGGTTCGCAATCGGTTCACCGTGTTCGAGGGATTCGAACATCGGGGCCAGACCGATGGCCAGCACGATGACGCCGGCCATCTGCAGCATCGTCATGAGCCGGAACGCCCAGTCATCCGTGTCGAACGCGGAGGCGAACCACGAGTAGTTGATCCACGCCCAGATGATCGCTGCCCCGCCGAAGGCGAAAGCGCCGAGTGCCGGCATCATCTCGCCGATGGCGATGCCGTGCGCGAACTGTGTGCCGAGGACGCCGAATGCGGCGGCGAAGACCAGGTCGAACAGCAGCTCCAGCGGCGATGCGACTCGCCCGTGCTCGGTGGTGCTGCGCCCCAGCATCCGGCTGAGTCCGTGCCGGTAGAAGCCTTCAGTGTGATCGCTCATGCATCCCCTCCGGCGAACATGGTGGCCTTTCCCTCCTCGCCGCGCAAGTCGACACGGGGCGATGTGACGTCCTTAGGTGCGTTCGGCCGGGTGTCGCGCACCAGAGCGTCGATCATCCGGATGAGCAGCAGGATCCACGTGAACACCAGAGCGCCCGCGACGATCTCCACCGCGGTCAGCGTGTAGTAGCCGACGACGAAGAACAGCACGAGAGCGGCACTGATGCCGAGGAATGTCCAGCCGAGGATCACGAACGAGCGTGCGATGCCCGGAATCCACCGCGGGATCATGACGATCATGGCGGCGAACACCACGAGCATGCCGCTGGCGAAACCGGTGTGCACGAGGAAGGACACGTTCACCGGGACCAGCCCCACCACCATCAGGCAGCACCCGATGACGATCAGCCCGATACGCACATTGCGGGTGCCGCGCGGGTCGCGTGCCCACAGTCCACGAGTCGCATAGCGGGCAAGGGCCGTGACAAGCACGCCTGCGACGATGACCGTCAGGTTGAACAGCGTCGACGACGTCTCCCCCACCATCCCCAGCGCCGACAGGTTGTCCTGCCACCAGTGCGGATCATCGGCCGACAGCGTCGCGGCAAGCACTCCCTGCACCAGAAACACCGCGAGGATCAACGCGAACTGGGTGAGGTCGAGCTGCGAGGCGGAGATGAAGACGACGTAGCCGGTGATCGCGGCGACGGAGGCCGCGATCAGAGCGGACGGCACCGTGTAGACGTCAGCGTCGACGAAGCCGCGGGCCAAGATGTCCGCGACGAGCGACCACGACAGTGCGGCGATCACGGCATACGCCAGCGCCAGAGCGATGCCGTCCACAATGTCGAGGAACGTCGGCCGCTGCCGTGTGCGAAGGTAGTCGAGCCAGGAGGCCAGGGCAAAGCCCAGGACGGCGATCACCGCTCCCGTCGCCGTGGCGAACTGACCGATCGAGCCGGCACCGGCGATCGGCACGCTCCGGAAGGCGAAGATCAACAGCGCCAGCAGCCCGGCGACGAGTCCACCGATCGCCGCAGCAACGAGCGCGATCGCCTCGATCCGTCGCAGGCTGGGCTCGGCGATGGCCGTTCGCAGCCAGCGCCAGCCGGCTCGGATGCGCGTTCTCACAGGATGAGCGTACTGGCGTCATCCCGTCGTATGGGAGGCACACAGTGTTGAGCTGGTGGACGAGTAGTCCGGTCGTGACGTCCGCGCGCACCCTCCGATGCATCGGCACACAGTGTTGGGCGCATGCACGAGCAGCCGGGTCGTGACGTCCGCGGCGCACCCTCCGCTGCCTCTGCTCACAACCGGTAGACTGGTGTTGTTGCATCCGCCGCGGCCATGCAACCTGACACCCGGTGTATCTACCTCCGCTCCTGGCGGCACGGCGGCACAAGCCGCGCCGAAACTCCCAGGAGAAACGATGTCAGACACGGCTCAGCCGGCGTCCGCGCCGTCCGATGCGTCCCCCACTGCCCCGGCCACCACCCTGATCCGCGCTGCCGGGCTGGCCTACTTCCCCGTCGCCTTCCTCGCGCGACTCCCGTTCGCCATGAACGTGGTCGGCGTCCTGACGCTGGTGGTCGCCGCACGCGATTCCCTCACGCTCGGCGGACTCACCTCCGCCGCCGTCGGGCTCGGCACCGCGCTCATCGGGCCCCTGCTCGGTGCCGCGGCCGATCGCTACGGACAGCGGCCCGTGCTGTTGGCTGCCGGGATCGGCAACAGCCTTGCTCTGCTGCTGATGGCCTGGGTCGCGTTCGCCCCCGTCGCCGATCCGTGGGTGCTCGCTGTCGCGGTCCTCGTGGGTGCGACCGCTCCGCAGGTATCACCCATGTCGCGCAGCCGGCTGGTGTCGATCATCGATCGTCGGATGGCTCGCTCCCGGCGCGCCAAGACGCTGTCGGCAACGCTCGCCTACGAGTCGTCGGCCGACGAGATCGTGTTCGTCTTCGGTCCCGTGCTGGTGGGACTCCTCGCCACCACCCTCAGCCCTGCGGCACCCATGATCGGTGCCGCGATCCTCACTCTCGTCTTCGTCGGCGCCTTCGCTCTGCATCCGTCGGGCCGCACCTCCGCGCACGTCGACGTCAATGCCCCGCTCGTGCAGGCACCCGTCTCCGAACTCTTCCACCCACGGGTTCTCGTGCTGGTGGCCGGCGTCCTGGGTATCGGCTTCTTCTTCGGTTCCACGCTCACATCGCTCACATCGTTCATGGTGGATGCGGGCAACAAGGAGGCCGCGGGTCTGCTCTACGGCGTGATGGGCGTCGGATCGGCGATCCTCGCGCTCGCGGTCGCGGTGTTCCCCGCCCGCTTCACCCCCCGGTATCGGTGGCTGGTCTTCGCGATCATCCTGGTGGGTGGTGCGGTGCTGATCGCGTCGGCGCGCACCGTGGAGCAGATGGTCTGGGCACTCGCCATCACGGGCATCGGGATCGGCCCGCTGATCGTCACGGTGTACACGTTCGCGGCGATGCGCACCCCGGTGGGCCGCAGCGCGACGCTCATGACAATGGTCGGTTCCGGAGTGATCGTCGGTCAGTCGTCGTCCTCGGCGATCGTGGGAGTGCTCGCAGACGAGCAGGGCACCGCTCTCGCGCAGTGGTCGCCGTTCGTCGCCGCCGTCCTGGTCCTGCTCTGCGCGCTGGTCAACCTGGTGCTCTCGCGCGGGGACCGACGCTGAAACACCCCACGGCAACCTCTGGTTTCGTACAATGGGCGCATGAGTCAGCACGGTGAGCTCCTCGCCGCCGACGATGCACTGCGCGAGTTGCAGCACGAGGCGGATTTCGCGCATGCACGTCACGGACGGTTGTACGCGGATGCGCTGATGCACTATCACGACCAGCTCTCAGCTCTTCTGACCCAGGCGTTCGAGGAGCAGGCGCAGTCGAACGACCTCTCGCTCCCAAAGCGCGATCGGGTGGGGCTGCAGCGTCATGCCGCGGAGATCGCGCGCGTGATCGTGACCGATGTGGAGCGGGTGCGCGAGGAATATCGAAAGCTCAGCAGTCGCGCGGTGCCTGCGGATTCGAGCGGGCGCGCACTCGTGGAGTCGGTGGTGGTGACCGGCCGTATGCAGGTGTCAGCGTGGTGGAACGGCCACGCTCATCTCACGACCCCCGCGGCGACGGCGGTCGCCGCGCAGAAGTGGGAGAGCTTCCGCCCGGTGCCGCGATGGGTACCGTACGCCGCGGGTGCGGGAGTGGTCGCCGCCGGCGCTTTCCCCATCGCCTCGATCTTCCTGCTCTGAGCAGGCGGTCCACGCAACGACGAACGGCCCCTCGTTCTGAGGGGCCGTTCTGCTGAGCGGATGACGAGACTCGAACTCGCGACCCTAACCTTGGCAAGGTTATGCGCTACCAACTGCGCTACATCCGCATGCCGTCTTGCGACAACTCCTCAAGTTTACCCGATCCCTGCGGCGAGGTCGGACAATACCGATCCCTCGAGCGTGTCGTTGGAGCGCGATGGTGCCCCACCGACCGGAGTCGGCGGGGCACCACCCCTGAGCGATCGTCAGCCCTGGCGCACGCGGCGGCGGGTGATCAGGATCCCCGTGCCGGCGACGAGGACCACAAGGCCGACCGTCAGCGCCGGGAACGGATCAGTACCCGTCGTCGGCAGCGTCCCCGGTGCAGAGGGCACCGGTCCGGGCGTCGTGGGTCCGGTCGTCTCCGTCGGTGTCGGCGTGGGCGTGGTCGTCGGTGTCGGTGTCGGTGCAACCTCCGCCACCTCGATCGGGAGCATGAAGACCGTGTCACCGGCGGTGACGACGAGCTCCTGCACACCGGAGATGCCGGCAGGCACGGTGATCGCGACGTTCGCACGACCGACCTCATCGGTGGCGTCGACCGGGGTGAGGTCCACCTCGGCCGTCCCCACGACATCCGTGCCCAGCGAGATCGTGACCGTTGCCGGCTTCGGCTCGGTGCTGCTGAACGACAGCGACGAGAGCGCGACGTCAATAGTGTCGCTGGGGAGGTAGCCGCCCGCAGGTGCTGCCGGCATGCTCACGCCGATGGCACGCTGAGCGAGATCGGGCGTCGCCGTCTTGTGCTCAGCGAACCAGTCGACCATGGACTGCAGGTCAGTGCGGCCGGTGTCGGCAGCCCCGGTTCCCTCGGCGAAGACCGTGAAGTTGTCTCCGCCGGCGGCCAGGAAGGCGTTGACGGCGACGACGTAGCTCGCCGATTCGTCAAGCTTCTCACCGTTCAGCAGGATCTCACCGATGCGCGAACCGGCGGCTGCGGTCGGGTCATACGTGTAGGTGAGCTCCTTCGAGACGCCGAGCTTGAGGAAGGGTCGCGACGCCGTCGCCGGCTGCCACTGCTGCTCGAGCACCGACCGAACCTGGGCGCCCGTGAGGGTCAGCGTGACGAGGGTGTTCGCGAACGGCTGCACCGTGGCGACTTCGCGATAGGTGACGTTGCCATCCGCATCGCCCGCACCACTGGATGCATAGCGCAGATCGGTGCGCAGCCCGCCCGGGTTCATGAAGGCGATGTCGGCGCCGGTCGATTCGCGCTGCACATCGGCCACGAAGTTGCCCAGAGTGGACTCGCCGCCCCGATTCTCTGTCGTTCCGTCGGACTGGACGGCGCGGTTGAAGTCGGCCGTGATCGCGCCGATGCTGACCGAGCCGAGCTTGTCGGCTTCTGCCTTCGCGTCATCCACGATCTTCTGAACGTCGGGATCCGGTGCCGCGATGGGCGCGCCATCCTGTGTGAGCGGACGGATCTCGTTCGTGATCGACAGCAGCTCCTTCGTGGTCGGGTCGACCTGGATCTGCATGACGCCCAGGTTCTCGCCGTACTGACCGGCCGAGATGACCGGGCGTCCATCGATGACGTGGTTGTACGCCAGATGAGTGTGTGCGGACACGATGGCATCCACCGCAGGGGTCACACCGAAGACGATGCGCCCGAGAGCGGACTCCGGCGTGATGCTGGCGACGTCGGTGGTGGTGGCCCCCTCGTGCACCAGGAGCAGGAGCACGTCCGCCTCGCCGTTGCTGTCGTCGCCGTCCGTCAACTCCGTGGCCACTGCGTTCACCGAATCGACGATGCTGCGCACGTCCAGCTCCGCGATACCCGCAGGGCTCACGAGGGTCGGGAGATCCTCGGTCACCGCTCCGATGAATCCGACTCGAACTCCGTCGATCTCCTTCACCCAGCTCGGGGCGAGGGCGTGCTGGTCCGTGCCCTTCAGGAACACGTTCGCGTTGATGTACGCCCAGTCCGCCCGGTTCTGGATGCGGTCGCGAAGATCCGCCCATCCCTGGTCGAACTCGTGGTTTCCGGTCGCGCTGACGTCCAGACCGGCGGCATTCAGCGCGTCGATGGTCGGCTCGTCGTGCTGGATGAAGGAGGTGAACGTCGAAGCGCCGACGAGGTCGCCGGCGGCCGCGAAGATCGTGTTCGGGTTCTCCGCCCGCAGTTCCTGCACGGCGGTGGCGAGCGACGCCGCCCCCGCGGACGCACCGCTCGCTTCGATCCGACCGTGGAAGTCGTTGATCGTCGCGACCTGGATGTCAACGGGAGGCGGTGTCAGTGTCAGGCCGACGAGCGCCGGATCGTGATCGCTGGAGCGGAACGGCGTGCTGGGTTCCGTCGCCGCGTAGTTGTACGCGCGGTCACCCCACTCCGGGGAGTTGATGTTCCAGACGCCGGCGCCGGAGACCGACGATGCGAGCGACGGGGAGGCCAGGATGTGATCGAGCGAACCCAGCTCACCGTTGAAGGTGTAGGTGTGCTGCGTCGGGTCGAACGCCGGGATCAGGTCGGTCCAGCCGGCGTCGGCGAACACCTGGATGGGGTCCTCCTGGGCGTAGGCGTTGAAGTCTCCCAGCAACAGCACGTCGGAGCTTCCCGACGCGGCGGTGACGGTTTCCGCCAGCTGCAGCACCTGCTGCGCCTGTGCCACGCGGTCCGCGTTGAAGAAGCCCTGCTCGTCCGCGGGCTCCGGGGTCGTCTTGTCCGGCGGGCTCTTGGACTTCAGGTGGTTGACGATGACGGAGAACGTCTTGCTGTTCGCTTCGAACGTCTGGGCGATGGGCTCGCGCGCGTTGCCCCACACGGTTTCATCGACCGGCACCGTGGTGCTGTCGCCCACCGGCGTGACGGCTGCCTTCTTGTAGATGATCGCCGTCGTGATCACGTCGGTGATGGTGGCATCCTGCAGCGCGGCCGGCGTGGAGACGTAGGCCCATACTTCCGATCCGGCGGCTTCGTTGAGGCCGGCAACGAGGTCGGCCACAGCGGTGTCGACGGGCTTGCCGAACTGAATGCTGTTCTCGATCTCCATCAGCCCGATGATGTCGGCATCGAGACCCACAATGCCCGCGATGATCTTCGATCGCTGGATCTGGAACAGCTCCGCGGTGGCGGCACCTCGGGCGTTCTCGTCGTCGCTGCGGAGTGTGGTGAAGTAGTTCAGGACGTTGTAGGTGGCCACCTTCACGTCTCCGCCGACGCTCGGCGGAGCGATCGGCCTCTCATCCATGGGCGCGAAGGTGGGCTTGTGGGACGCGTCGCTGCTGTCATCGATCGGGACGACAGGCTGCAGGCGCCACTGGTTGAAGCCGTACTGCAGGACGAGGCCCTCGGTCGGGAAGTGCACCAGGTCCCCGTTGCGGACGACATCGTCCTTCGTGAAGTACGGCTGCTCGCCCGGGTGCGTGTTGTTGGTGACCTGCGCCGACCAGCCGTCGTCGAGGAGAATCCGATGCGCCGCGTTCTGCGCGGTGATGGCGGCCGCGTCCGCGCCGGGTCGGACGAGCTCGGTGGACTTCACGGCGAGGTCCTCCCCCGCGCTCAGCCACAGGGTGCCGTAGTTGTAGAGCTCATGGCTGGACGTCAGGCGGTAGGTGCCGGTGGGCGCGACGAGCATGTTCTCGTATTGCTCGCGATCGGCACCGAGGACCGACGCGTCCAGCGCGACAGGAGCCGGCACGCCGACCCCCGCGGTGACGATCTCGACGTCTGTCGCCGCGGTCACCGAGATCTGCGTCTGTTCGAAGTACTCGCTCACCGAGCCCGTCACCGAGACGAGGTCGCCGCGCTCCAGGGTGACGGCGTTGTTGCCGAGGAACACGAAGATTCCGTCGGAGGCGCCGTCGGTCTTCGAGTCACCTCCCGTGTTCTGAGTCTGGATGACGATGCCGCGGTATCCGCCCTCGCGATAGTCCGCGGTCACGACTCCCTGCACCGTGACGGTCTGGCCGATCAGCGGCGAGGCATCGCCTGTTCCCTGGACCTCGGCGATCGTGTGCGTGGCATCGGCGGCAGACGCCGGGCCGGCCGCCAGGCCGCCGCTGAGACCTGCGACGAGCGCAGTTGCCGTGGCCGCGGTGAACAGGGCCAGGCGTCGGCGAAGTGGATTCGGCGGCGCTTCCAGCGCGCGACGAACGTCGCCCGTTTCGGGGTGATTCACGTGTTCCTCCATGGTGTGTGGCGCACCGATCGGTGCACGATCGCGCGCCGCTGCGAGACGAGCACGACCTGCCTTCGACCGTAGGAGAGGAACACGATTCGCGAAAGGGACAGGCTGGGCGTTCTCCCAGCGTTCACCCAAACGCGCGCTGGTCGCCGAGTCCGGCGCTCAGATGCGCACTTGGCCCGGCGCACCCGCGGTGGGAGATGAAGAGCGCACGGCGCAACGCGACGCCGGATGCTGTTGTCATCTTCCACCGCGCCTATAAGCCGACGCTGGAAACGCGAAAACCCCCGGAGAACCGGGGGTTTGTCTGTGCGCGATACTGGGATCGAACCAGTGACCTCTTCCGTGTCAGGGAAGCGCGCTACCGCTGCGCCAATCGCGCCCGAAGGCTGTTCAGTTATGGGGGATCTCTCCCGCCGAGCGGATGACGAGACTCGAACTCGCGACCCTAACCTTGGCAAGGTTATGCGCTACCAACTGCGCTACATCCGCATGTCGCCTCGCGACGACACCTCCACTTTACCCGACGATCGACGCGGGACCGAACCCGCTGCCTTCCCGGGTGAGTCGGTCCCGGCCCGCAGCACGGAAAGCAAAAACGACGAAGCCCCCACGATCTCTCGTGGGGGCTTCGTCTCCTGTGCGCGATACTGGGATCGAACCAGTGACCTCTTCCGTGTCAGGGAAGCGCGCTACCGCTGCGCCAATCGCGCCCAAAGGGCTGTTCAGTTGTGGTGGAGGTGACAACGGGATTCGAACCCGTGTAAACGGCTTTGCAGGCCGGTGCCTAGCCGCTCGGCCATGTCACCATGTGGCTCAAGCCACGTGAGGGGATCCATGACAGATCCATCCCACTCGAGCGGATGACGAGACTCGAACTCGCGACCCTAACCTTGGCAAGGTTATGCGCTACCAACTGCGCTACATCCGCGTTGCCGCTTGGTTGCCCTTGCGACTCGGACAACACTACCCGAGACCCGCCCCCACACCAAACTGGAACCGGTTCGCGCGTGTCGCCTGTTTTGGTCAAAAGTGGCGCGGATGATCGGCTACTATCGAAGAGTGCTCGCGAGAGCATGAGGGCGATTGGCGCAGTTGGTAGCGCGCTTCCTTCACACGGAAGAGGTCATCGGTTCGAGTCCGGTATCGCCCACCATGAGAAAGAACCCCCGGCTCGCCGGGGGTTCTTTCGTTCCCGAGATCAGGCCGTGCCGAACGGGTTGTCGATCACGTAGCGCCAGCCGTGCTCGGCGTCGAAGACGGCGACATCCGCCGTCGTACCGGCAAGCGAGACCTCGGAGCCGTCGGGCGCTGTGCCCGTCAGCGTCCATTCGGCGATCGCGAGACCGGTGTCGCCTGTCTGGAAGACGTGGCGGACGTTCATCGTGATGGGGAGCTGAAGGCCAAGGAACTGCTCGAGCGCACCGCGGATCCCCTCCACGCCGCTTACCGGCTGTCCGGGAGCGGGAACGAACACGGCGTCAGGCGTGTTCAGCGCGAGCAGTCCGTCGATGTCGCGAGCATTGAAGCGCTCGGCGAAAGCGAGGTTGAGCTGGTCAAGGGATGTGACCTGGGTGGACATGGTGTCTCCTTCTGCGTGTGTCGACCACGTGATCGTGGCCTCACGAAGAAGGACGCGACGGCGACAGAAGTGTGACCGATTCGTCAGAACCGATTCAGCGCACGCCGCGCGCGGGAGATCCGCTGACGCACCGCCACGGCTGAAAGTCCCAGCCGACGCGCGATCTCCGCTGTCGGCAGTTCATCGACGACGCTCATCAGGAGCGGTTGGCGCAGACCGTTCGGGAGGGCGTCGATCGCCCGCAGCACAGCCGTCAAGCGCTCGCGTGCCTCTGCCACGCCAGCCACATCCTGGCCGGACTCGAGCGTTTCGCACATCGCCTCGCCGACGTGATCCCGACGCGCGCGATTCATGTCGATGGCGGTGCTGCGAATGATGGTCTCCAACCACGCGCACAGCTGACCCTCCTCCGCACCGCGCAGATCGCCCAGCGAGCGCCATGCTCGAAGCGCGGCGTTCTGAGCAGCATCATCTGCATCGTCGATGGGCACGCCCAGCGAGATGCTGCGCCGACGCAGGCGCCCCGGATCGCCGCGCAACAGATCCATCAGCCTGCCCGACGCCGATGAGCGTGCGCTCCGCTCCCCCATCACGATGGTCACGGTCATGTGTCGACTCCGGCTCCTCTGAGTTCGCACCGGCATCCCGTCGGCAGCGTTTCCGCGAACCATCGTAACGAACGCCGACGCGCTGCCGACGAGAGGGCGCCATGTGCAAGCCGTGATGCGAGCATGGATTCATTACGACGATCGCGATCCAGCTTCGCCCCTACACGCGCGAGGACGCCGTCACACCTGCACCGTCCAGCCGTAGCGTTCGCGCAGCACGGCGGCGACTCCTCCGAACCTCCCACGATCGAGCACTGCGGCCTCACGACGCAGGCCGCGCTCGTGCACTTCGTAGAGCTGGTCGACGTCAACCCAGCTCGGCCGCCCCTGCCCGTCCCAGTCTCCGCTCCCGATGGCGATGAAGTCGCGTTCGCCGTCGTGCGACTTGCTGGTGAGGCGCACCGCATAGAGGGTGTCGGCGTCGCGTCGACCGATGATCAACACCGGCCGATCTTTGCCACGGCCGTCAGCCTCCTCGTACGGAATCCAGGTCCAGACGACCTCGCCCGCGTCCGGCGCCCCGTCCTTCTCTGGCGAATAGCTGACGGCGACCGCACCGACGTCGTCGTGGGACACCTCGAACGTGGCGCTCGCACCCAGCTGGCCGGGCGTGGGCTCACCCTCCAGCAGGCGCTCGCGCGCGGCCAGTTCGGCACGGCGCGCCGCGGACACCGATTCACGAGTCGGCGACCCACCCGACTTCGTCGCCGTCGTTACCGAAGGATGCGTCGGCACCGGGCGCGTCGTCTTGATCGCGGGTCGCTTCGCCGACGAGGTCCGCTGCTGCGCCTTCGTCTGCTGCACCTTCGAAGTCTCCCCCGATTTCGTGACGGCACCACCACCACGATTCAGCAGCAGCGCGCGCAGCACCTGCCCGGCGATGTTCGCCAGCCCGACCAGGAATCCGCGTCCAGAACTCACCTCGCCACCCTATCCGCACGACGACGGCGGGCCGACGTCATCGTCGGCCCGCCGTCTCGTCGTGCTCGCTCAGACGCGCGCGTCCAGCAGGTATCCCTCCTCGCCGTGCACGACGGTGTCGATTCCGGCGATCTCATCCTCCTTGGTGATGCGGAAGCCCATGGTCCGATCGATCACCCAGCCGATCCCGTATGCGGCGACGAAGGAGTAGATCAGGACGGCCGCAGCCGTGACGAACTGCATGAACAGCTGCGACAGGTCGCCGCCGACGAACAGGCCGGTACCGGTAGCGAAGAAGCCGAGGTACAGGGTTCCGAGCATGCCGCCCGCGAGGTGAATGCCGACGACGTCGAGGGAGTCGTCGTACCCGAGCTTCCACTTCAACTCGACGGCGAAGCAGCAAATCACACCGGCGAGCAAACCCAGCAGCAGCGACCATCCGGGCGTGAGATCGGCGCACGCGGGGGTGATGGCGACGAGCCCCGAGACGGCGCCCGATGCCGCGCCGACGCTGGTCGACTTGCCCGCTTTCATCTTCTCCACCACGATCCAGCCGAGGATGGCCGCAGCGGTCGCGCCGATCGTGTTGATGATGATCAGGCCGGCGCGCGAGTCGCCCGTGCCCAGCAGTCCTGCCGTGCCCTCGGCGCCGGCGTTGAACCCGAACCAGCCGAACCACAGGATCGCCGCACCGAGCAGGACCAGCGGGACGTTGTGGGGCTTGTTGATGCTGCGATCGAAGCCGACGCGCTTGCCGAGCAGCAGACAGAGAGCGAACGCGGCCGCGCCGGCGTTGATGTGCACCGCAGTACCACCGGCGTAGTCGATCACTGTGTGATCCAAGCCCATCATCTCGCCGAGCTTCATCGCCCAGCCGCCGCCCCAGACCCAGGCCGCCACGGGGAAGTACACCAGCGTCGACCAGACACCGACGAACACCATCCAGGCGCCGAACTTCGCGCGGTCGGCGATGGCTCCCGAGATCAGCGCGACCGTGATGATGGCGAACGTCGCGCTGAAGGCGGTCGAGACGAGTCGGTCGTTATCGGCACCGGCAAGACCGAGGTCTCCGAACGGGTTGCCGGCGAACTCCCACGGCGAGCTCACGCTGCTCATGCTCGCGCCGTACAGGATCCAGAGCACGGCGATCAGCGCGATCGCTCCGAAGCTCATCATCATCATGCTGATGACGCTCTTGGCACGCACCAGGCCGCCATAGAAGAAAGCGACACCCGGTGTCATGAAGAGGACCAGTGCGGTGGCGGTGAGCGCCCACGCGAGGTTGCCGCTGTCCATTCGAGGCTCCGTTCGTGAGGGCCGGCGACGTTCAGGCCGGATTCCCCCACGATGCTCGATCGGCGTTTCCGTCGATGACGCTCATCGTGTCGCGGAGGTTACAAATGAGGCTTCCTTGTGAACAGCATGTTTCCGATCAGCTGTGAGTCTGAGCGTTCAATCGAGACACCGCACGCAGGTACTTCTTGCGGTAGCCGCCCGCCACCATCTCCTCGCTGAACACGTCGTTCAGAGCGAGGCCGGTCGCACGGATCGGAAGCTGGGCGTCATAGATCCGGTCTACGAGAGCAACGAAACGCAGTGCTTCGGACTGATCGGTGAGTTGGCGCACATTGCGCAGTCCCACGGCGTCCAAGCCGGTGACGAGGCGCACGTACCGGGAGGGGTGAACGGTTGCGAGATGACGGATCACGTCGTCGAAGTCGTCATCTGAGGGGCTCGTCGCGGCTGCCAGCGCGGCCGCGTACTCTGCGTCGTCGAGGGTCACTGCCGCGCCGTCGAGCGCACGCTGGCGGTAGTCGACACCGTCGATGCGGATCGTCTGGAAGCTGTCCGACATCGCCTGGATCTCGCGCAGGAAGTCCTGAGCCGCGAAGCGTCCCTCACCCAGCGCATTAGGCGGCGTGTTGCTCGTGGCGGTCACCCGCGTTCCCGCGGCCACCAACTCGCCGAGGAAGCGGGTCATCACCATCGTGTCGCCCGGATCGTCAAGCTCGAATTCGTCAATGCAGAGCAGGCCAGTGCCCCGGAACAGATCAACGGCGTTGCGATAACCCAGCGCGCCGACGAGCGCGGTGTACTCGATGAAGGAGCCGAAGTACTTGCGGCGAGCCGGGAAGGCGTGAAACACGGACGCGAGCAGGTGGGTCTTGCCGACGCCGAAGCCGCCGTCCAGGTACACACCCGGCTTCAGCTCCGCCTCCTTCGGAGTCTTCCGCCGCGAGAAGAGCCCGCCGCGCTTGGCCGTGGACGCCGGTGCGCAGAACGTCATGAGAAGTTCCTTCGCCTCACGCTGTGACGGATAGGCGTCGTCGGTGCGATACGTCTCGAACGTCGCCCCATCGAACTGCGGCGGCGGAACCAGGCTGGCCACCATCTCGTCGCCGGTGAGCTGAGGATTGCGGTCGGTGAGGTGCACGACTGTGCTGCTCGCGGCGGACGTCATCGGGTTCCTGTGTCTGTGTCGTCGAGGAATGGGCACCGGGGAGCTGACATGTCGTTGTCTTACGAAACGACTCCCCCGTCCGCAACCCGCAATAGGCTTGAAGGGACGGTGAATACCCTACGCCGTCCGCACCCAGCCCGCCCGCACGAAGGAGAACCCGTGGCCGTCGAATTCGACACGTCGTCCGAGAAGATCAGCGAGTACGCACACCCCGAACGTCTCGTGACGACCGAGTGGCTCGCCGGACACCTGGGCCAGCCCGGACTCGTCGTGGTGGAGTCCGACGAGGACGTTCTGCTCTATGAGACCGGCCACATTCCTGGCGCGGTGAAGGTCGACTGGCACACCGAGCTCAACGACCCGGTGGTGCGTGACTACCTCACCGGTGAGCAGTTCGCCGCCCTCCTCGGCGGCAAGGGCATCTCCCGCGACGACACCATCGTCGTCTACGGCGACAAGAACAACTGGTGGGCCGCATACGCCCTCTGGGTGTTCACCCTCTTCGGTCACGAGGACGTCCGCCTCCTCGACGGCGGCCGCGACAAGTGGATCGCCGAGGGACGCGAGCTGACCACCGACAAGCCCGTCCGCGAGGCCGTGGAGTACCCCATCGTCGAGCGGGATGACTCCAGCATCCGCGCGTTCAAGGAGGACGTCCTCGCCCACTTCGGCAACCCGCTGATCGACGTCCGCTCCCCCGAGGAGTACAGCGGCGAGCGCACCCACATGCCGGCATACCCCGAAGAGGGCGCGCTGCGCGGCGGCCACATCCCGTCGGCGCAGAGCGTGCCGTGGGCCAAGGCCGCTGCCGAGGACGCGACGTTCCGCAGCCGGGCCGAGCTGGACGCGCTGTACCGCGACGGTGCGGGCCTGAAGGATGGCGACGACATCATCGCGTACTGCCGCATCGGCGAGCGCTCAGCACACAGCTGGTTCGCGCTGACCTATCTGCTGGGCTTCGAGGGCGTGCGCAACTACGACGGTTCCTGGACCGAGTGGGGCAGCGCCGTTCGTGTCCCGATCGTCACGGGAACCGAGCCGGGCGAGATCCCCGCACGCTGACCCGCCTCCGATGCCCCGCCCGTTCATTCGGCGGGGCATCGTCGTCTGTGAACGGGCGGATCCGACTTCGTCCTCGCGTGGGAGGATGGAGGGGATGAATGCTGCAGAACTTCCCGCCACGCTCGCCGAGATCCGCGACGAGTTCCTTGAGCTCGACGAGTCCGATCGCCTGGAGCTACTGCTGGAGTTCTCCAACGATCTTCCGGAGCTCCCCGCGGAGTACGAGGGGCATCCGGAGCTTGCCGAGCGTGTGATCGAGTGCCAGTCGCCGGTCTACATCATCGTGGATGTCGACCAGGACGGCGTGGTGTCGATGCATGCCACCGCTCCCGCTGAGGCTCCGACCACGCGCGGCTTCGCCAGCATCCTGTCGCAGGGCATCACCGGTCTCACGGCCGATGAGGTGCTGTCAATCCCGGACGACTTCCCGCAGACCATCGGTCTCACGCGCGCGGTCTCGCCGTTGCGGATCGCCGGGATGACCGGGATGCTCCTGCGCGCGAAGCGCCAAGTGCGCGAGAAGCGCTAATTCTCGTCATCGGAATGACCGGGATCGCCGGATGACCGGAATGCTCACGCGCGCGGAGCGCTAGCTCTCCCTCAGCCCGTGAAGCTCAGCCCGTGAAGCCCTGCTCCGCCAGCCAGGAGCGGATGTCGCCGTCCCAGCGGCTCTGGTCGTAGTTCCAGAGTTTCGTGTGACGTGCCACCGAGAACGTGTCGAGCTGCACGATGTCCGGGCGTGCCTGGGCCAGCGCGTGCGCGCCGTCCGAGGGGACGAAACCGTCGTCGTCGGACGCGAGAATCAGCACCGGGACGTGCAGTCGATCCGCACCGGCCACCATGTCAAGCCGGTCGAACGGGATCGCGTCTCCCGCGCCCATCGCGCGCGCGGTCCAGCCGCCCTGCAGCGAGGACACCGCGAGGTTCCCGAGCGGCGCGGGAATCCGGTTCTCCTGAGCCTGGTAGGTGAGCACGCTGCGCCAGTCGATGACGGGAGACTCCAGCACGATGCCCGCGATCAGCTCGCGATAGGCGGAACGTGTCGCCGCCTGGAGCACGATCGCGCCACCCATCGACCAGCCCATGAGAAGCACGCGAGCGGCACCGTGCCGCTTGGCGTAGCCGATCGCGGCGTCGACATCGCGCCACTCGGTCTCCCCCAGCGCGTACATTCCGGAGCGGCTGCGCGGAGCTTCGCCGTCGTTGCGGTACGAGACGATGAGCGATGTGATCCCGGCATCGTGGAACACCGGCACCGCGCGCAGGCACTCAGCGCGACGCGTGCCACGGCCGTGCACCTGGATGACCCAGGTGTCCCCGCCGGGGAAGATCCACGCCGGGGCGGGACCGGCCGCGGTCCCGATCAACTCGGGCTGGAAGGGCAGCTGCAGCTGGTCGGGGCTGTCGAAGTACCAGCCGCTGAACGCGGCGTCACGGCCCAGCCGCGTCCCTCCATCCACCTCGGTGAGAAGCTTGCGGGTCACCGAGTGCTCGTCCTGCGCGAGGATCGTGCCGAGCTTGATGTAGTCGACCGTCCCGGTGGTGAACAGTCCATAGCGCCCGGGCAGACGAGTATCGGCGGTGCTCTGCAGCGTGATGGTCTGTGCCTTGAGATCCAACCCGATGATCCGCGTGTCATTCTCGCGGTTCGCGGGGACGACCACGCGACGCGCGACCGTGCGCACCAGGGCGAACAGGGCACCCAGCACGACTGCCAGCGACCCCGCGAGGATCGCGATCAGAATGCGGAAGATGGTGAGGGTACCGGTTGGGACGGCGCGCCTGGGAGTGTTCATCGCCCACTCACTTTAGTCTGTCGGCGTGGCGGGAGACTCACCAGTAGACGCGATCTTCGCGCAGGCTCAGGAGTTGCTGCGTGCGGTGACGTTCCGCGAGGACTTCGCCGTGCGCGAGATACCGGCACCGCAGGGACTCGCTCCCTACGCGATCGCCCTCGCCGGCGACGTTCGCCCCGGCGAGGAGGGCGAGTCCGCGTACGGCACCGGACGGTTCGTCCTGCTGTTCGACCCGTCCTCCCCCGATGCCTGGGACGGTCCGTGGCGGATCGTGTGCTTCGCGCAGGCACCGATGGAGCCGGAGATCGGTGCCGATCCCCTGCTGGCGAGCGTCGCCTGGACCTGGTTGCGCGACGCCCTGACCTCGCACAACGCGCAGGCGCACGCCGTGTCGGGAACGGCTACCAAGACCATCTCCACGGGCTTCGGGTCTCTGGCGGCGGAAGGGGACGGCGCGCAGATCGAGTTGCGCGCATCCTGGTCGCCGTCCGGAGCAGTCGACGGACACGTGCAAGCATGGGCTGAGCTGGTCTGCATGCTCGCGGGACTCCCGCCGGGTTCGGAGCAGATCGAGATTTTCGGAGCGCGGAATGTGCGGAGCACTGCGGAGTGAGTGTGACTGAGTACCAGGTGATCGACACCTCGGCGGGGCTGGATGCCGCCATCGAACGGCTGCGCGTCGGCGACGGCCCCGTGGCCGTCGACGTGGAGCGGGCGTCGGGTTTCCGATACTCCCAGCGCGCGTACCTGATTCAGGTGTATCGCCGCGGCTCCGGCGTCTTCCTGTTCGACCCGCCTCCGATCGGCGACTTCCAGGCACTGCAGCACGCGATCGGTGAGGTGGAGTGGGTCTTCCACGCCGCCAGCCAGGATCTGCCGTCGCTGCACGAGTTGGGCCTGTACCCGACGACGCTGTTCGACACGGAGCTGGCGGCTCGACTGCTCGGCCACCAGCGGGTCGGGCTCGGCGCGATCGTCGAGGAGGAGCTCGGCATCGTGCTGGCGAAGGCGCATTCCGCTGATGACTGGTCGACGCGCCCTCTCCCCCAGTCCTGGCTGGAGTATGCGGCCCTCGATGTGCTGCACCTCATCGATCTGCAGGAGAAGTTGGTCGCCGAGCTCGAGGAACAGGGCAAGACCCGCTTCGCTCGCGAGGAGTTCGACGCCGTGCGCGACAAGGCTCCCAAGCCGGTGCGCGAGGACCCGTGGCGGCGGCTGAGCGGCCTGCACACGGTGCGCGGTCGGCGCAACCTCGCCATCGCTCGCGAGCTCTGGCAGGCGCGCGAGGCGTATGCGCAGGAGCAAGACGTCGCGCCCGGACGGCTGATTCCGGATCGGTCCATCGTCGCGGCCGTGCGCGCTGAGCCCGCCACGAAGCAGGCGCTCGCATCCATCAAGGAGTTCACGGGTCGCGCCAGCCGCACGCAGCTGGATCGCTGGTGGTCGGCCATCGAGGCGGGACGCACCACCACCGAGCTTCCGCCGGATCGCGTCGCCTCCGACACCCTCCCGCCGCCGCGCGCGTGGGCGGATCGCAACCCCGACGCAGATCTGCGTTACAAGGCCGCGCGTCCCGTGCTCGAGGAGCGCGCACGCGAGCTGGGCATGCCGAACGAGAATCTGCTCACGCCCGACTTCCTGCGCCGGGTGTCATGGGATCACCCGGGCGATGATGTCACGTCGATCTCTGCGGCGCTGCGCACCCTCGGAGCGCGCGAGTGGCAGATCGAGCAGGCCGCACCGTTGATCTCCGCTGCATTCATCGCCGGCCCCCCGCCTGAGCCACCGGCACCCCTCGTCGCCGAGTGATCCCGAGCGCCGTCCCCGCATTCTGCGGGGCGGCGCTCTGGCGTTGTTCACGGGCAATTCCGGCCCCTGATTGTCGAAAGCGTGCAAGGCTCAGAGAGCAGTCGGAAGCCGATTCGTAGAAACACCCCAACGGCTTCCGGTGAACCTGAGTTCCACAATATGCTGGACTCAATCTCACGACATTGGAGGCAGAGTGGCCGAGAACTCGGACGTCTACTTCATCGACGGCATGCGTACGCCCTTCGGGCGAGCCGGCGAGAAGGGCATGTACTGGAACACCCGCGCGGATGACCTCGTCGTCAAGGCGATCATGGGCGTGATGGAGCGCAACCCGCAGGTGCCGGGCGAGCGCATCGATGACGTGGCAATCGCAGCCACCACGCAGCAGGGAGACCAGGGCCTCACTCTCGGACGCACCGGCGCGATCCTCGCGGGTCTGCCGCTGTCGGTTCCCGGGTTCGCGATCGACCGCATGTGCGCGGGCGCGATGACCTCCGTCTCCACCATGGCGGGCTCCATCGGCTTCGGCATGTACGACCTCGCACTCGCCGGGGGTGTCGAGCACATGGGACACCACCCGCTGGGTGTCGGCGCCGACCCGAACCCCCGATTCCTCACGGAGAAACTGGTGTCCGCCGATGCGCTCAACATGGGCATTACGGCCGAGCGCCTGCACGACCGCTTCCCACAGCTGACCAGGGAGCGTGCCGACCGTTTCGGCATGCAGAGCCAGCTCAAGGCGGAGGCCGCCTACCAGGCTGGCAAGATCCAGCCCGATCTGGTTTCGGTCGCCACTCGCGACGCCAGCGGCGCGTGGGGCCTCGCCACGGTGGACGAGGGTCGTCGTCCCGAGACCACGATGGATGGTCTTGCCACTCTCAAGACCCCGTTCCGCCCGCATGGCCGAGTCACGGCAGGTACGTCTTCGCCGCTCACCGATGGCGCCACGATGAGTCTGCTGGCCGGCTCGCACGCGGTGCAGGAGCTCGGCCTCACTCCGAAGATGCGCCTCGTCTCGTTCGCCTTCGCCGGTGTCGAGCCCGAGGTCATGGGCATCGGTCCAATCCCGTCCACGCAGAAGGCGCTCGATAAAGCCGGTCTCACGATCGACGACATCGGCGCGTTCGAGCTGAACGAGGCGTTCGCCGTGCAGGTGCTGTCGTTCCTGGACCACTACGGCATCGCCGACGACGACCCGCGTGTGAACCCGTGGGGCGGTGCGATCGCTCTCGGTCACCCACTGGCCGCATCCGGCGTGCGCCTGATGATCCAGCTCGCCGCTCAGTTCGCCGAGCACCCCGAGGTCCGCTACGGCCTGACCGCGATGTGCGTCGGCCTGGGCCAGGGCGGATCGATGATCTGGGAGAACCCGAACTACACCGGAAAGAAGTGACCCGATGACCAACTACGACGCCATCGACTTCTCGCCCCTGCAGACCTTCGCCGCCGATGAGGTGGTCACGCACTCCCCGGTGCGCGACGTCACGCTGCCATCCGGCAAGGTTCTCGCCCTCATCACGCTCGACAATGGCCGCGACCACACGCGCCCGAACACACTGGGCCCGGTCTCGCTGACCGAGCTCGGCGAGACGCTGGCCGGGCTGAAGGCGCGCGCGGCGAACGGCGAGATCCAGGCCATCGGCATCACCGGAAAGCCCTTCATCCTGGCCGCGGGGGCCGACCTCTCCGAGGTGGCGAACATCCCGAACCGCGAGGCTGCGCTGCTGATCGCCCAGCTCGGTCACAAGGTGCTCGGCTCGATCAGCGAGGTGGGCGTGCCGTCGTTCACCTTCGTGAACGGGCTGGCACTCGGTGGTGGTGTGGAGATCGGACTGAACTCGCACTACCGCACCGTGGATGCGTCCGCAGCGGCGATCGCCCTTCCCGAGGTGTTCCTCGGCATCATTCCGGGTTGGGGCGGCGCGTACCTGCTGCCGAACCTCATCGGCATCGAGAACGCCCTGGAGGTCGTCGTCTCGAACCCGCTGAAGCAGAACCGGATGCTGAAGCCGCAGCAGGCGTTCGATCTCGGGATGATGGACGCCATCTTCCCGGCCGCGAACTTCCTCGAGGACTCGCTGGCGTGGGCCGATGGCGTGCTGAGCGGCACAGTCAAGGTGGAGCGAAAGAACGAGCCCGGCAAGATCGAACGACTCACCAAGTGGCCCATCGCCATCAAGATGGCGAAGGGCATGCTGGAGTCGAAGATCGGCACCATGCCGCGCTCGCCCTACAAGGCGCTGGAGCTGCTCGACAAGGCCAAGTCGGGCTCGCGGGCAGAAGGCTTCCAGCGTGAAGACGAAGCCCTGGCCGAGCTCATCACCAGCGACGAGTTCGCCGCCTCCATGTACGCGTTCGATCTCGTGCAGAAGCGCGCCAAGCGTCCGGTCGGCGCTCCCGACAAGTCCCTGTCCAAGAAGGTGACCAAGGTGGGCATCATCGGTGCCGGCCTGATGGCGAGCCAGTTCGCGTTGCTGTTCGTGCGCAAGCTGCAGGTTCCGGTGCTCATCACCGATCTCGATCAGGCGCGCGTCGACAAGGGCCTCGCCTACATTCACGAGGAGATTGCGAAGCTCGAGGCGAAGGGCCGTCTGGACTCGGATACCGCCAACAAGCTGCGCGGCCTGATCCACGGCACCACGGACAAGAGTGAGTACGCGGACTGCGACTTCGTGATCGAGGCGGTGTTCGAGGAAGTCGGCGTCAAGCAGCAGGTGTTCGCTGAGATCGAGCCGATCATTGCCGAGGACGCGATCCTCGCGACCAACACCTCGTCGCTGTCCGTCGCCGAGATCGGCGCGAAGCTCGCTCACCCGGAGCGTCTGGTTGGCTTCCACTTCTTCAACCCGGTCGCGGTGATGCCGCTGATCGAGATCGTGAAGACGGACAGCACCAACGAGCAGGCGCTGGCGACGGCGTTCGTCGTAGCGCGTGGCCTGGGCAAGAACGCGGTGCTCACCGCAGACGCTCCCGGCTTCGTCGTGAACCGGCTCCTCGCCAAGGTGATGGGCGAGGCTGCTCGTGCGGTTTACGAGGGCACTCCTGTCGAGAAGGTCGAGAGGGCTTTCGGTCCGCTCGGTCTGCCGATGGGTCCGTTCCAGCTGATCGATCTGGTCGGCTGGAAGGTGGCTGCTCACGTGCAGGACACGATGGTGCGTGCCTTCCCCGATCGCTTCTACGCGAACGAGAACTTCCATCAGCTCGCAGAACTGTCCGACATCGTCGAGAAGGACAAGGGCGGGCGCGTCACCGGGTTCACCAAGGCCGCGGAGAAGGTGCTGAAGCCGGCCGTGGGCAAGACCCCCACCGATGAGGCCACGATCCTCCGCCGCGTGCAGGACGGACTGGCGGAGGAGATCCGCATCATGCTCGACACGAACGTGGTGCCGGAGGTCGAGGATATCGATCTCTGCCTCATCCTGGGCGCCGGCTACCCGTTCATCGACGGTGGCGTGACGCCCTACCTCGACCGCGAGGGAGCTTCCGCTCGGGCTGCGGGCGGCGCGTTCCACTCCCCCGAGATTCGGGGCATCGCGAACCGCTGAGCGCGGTGATCAGTCGGCGGGCGGTCTCTTCGGAGGCCGCCCGCTTCGTCTGGTGCACTTGAGCCGCCCCTCGGCGGGCTTTCCGCCGAGTTGGAAGCCGAGGTTCGGGACGCGGCCTGGCCCCAGGTCATTCGAGGCGAGACCGATCCCGAGCTGTTCGTCGAACTCTGCGACGATGAGGTTGTGGAGTGGGGCATCGCGAACGGTGTCGCCATCGCCGCGTTCAACCACGTGGTGGCGGCGCGTCGGGCGCTGCAAGCCGCGTGGCCGGCAGACGCACGCGCGAATCTCACCGATGCCTTCGAGGCGCTGAATCGCGCGGGAATCGTCGCCCGGGAGAACTTCAACTGCTGCGGCTCCTGCGCCGCCGGCGAGATCTGGGATGAACGCGACGGCACACGGGCCTGGCGCGGCTATGTCACGTACAACCAGCAGGACACGGAACGACTGATCAGGCGCTAGCGTGTGTACGTCTCCTACGGCGCTGTCCTGAATACCTGGATCGCCGAGGTGGAGTGAACGGATCGCGGTGACGAGGCGAAGGAGTCCGTCTATGCGGACATCGTCAGGAAGGTGATGACTGACGAAGTTGTGCCTGTGTTCGAGAAACGCGGGACCACGGTGCCGCGGAACCGCAACCTCGACAGGCGCATCCCGCTGGAGAGCGCCGATTTCGCAGTGATGATCTCAGGCATATCTGACACGCGAATCGGTGGCGCTCAGGTCTCTGCCCGCACGGTCTCTGCCCTTGATGGGTCCACGGGCTCTGCGATCGAGGGCTCTGCGATCGAGAGCTCTGCGATCGAGGGCTCTGCGATCGACGGGTCCGCGGGATCTCGGCCCTCGACGGATCCGAGACAGCCTCGTGGCGCTTCACCCTGCTTAGAAGGGCGGTGGGGCGTCTGGCGGTATGCGTCGCGGGGTGCCCGCGCCGAGAGCTGGCACGGGGTCGTCTGAGGTTGCGGGTGTGAACATCACAGTGTGGTGTGGTGGGGTGTCGATGTACTCGTAGCCGAGGGGGCTGGTCCAGCGCAGGACGCCACCACCGAGGTTCTCGACGGTCCACGCGGAATTGTGCTTCAGGACGTGGTGGCGCCGGCAGAGGTGGGCGAGGTTGTCGATACAGGTCTCTCCGCCGTCCTCCCACGCTTGCGTGTGGTCAAGGTCACACTGGTGCACCGGGCGGCGACATCCCGGGAATCGACAGTGCTCGTCACGCGCGGCGAGCAAACGGCGCATCCCCGTGGACGGAGTGTACCGATCGACGGCAAGGATCTCGTTGCTCACGGCGTCCGTCATGATGCGGTCCCAGCCCGGCTGATGCGCAGCGAAGGCGCGCACGGTCTCGGCATCCACCGGCCCGACACCAGCGAGCATCGCACCGGTGTCGGTGAGCCCAGCAAGCGTCGTCACCGGGACGGTGACCTGCACCCGACCGCGGATCGCCGCGACAGCATCCGACGTCGTGGTGGGCGCAGCACCCAGCAGGAGATCGCAGAACACATCGACCGCGACCTGCTGCAACGTCCGCGAATCAGCCTCGCCGCCCATACCGCCACCGCCATCGACACCGCCGAGCGTCGAATCGGCCGCACCAGCCACATTCTGATCGTGAGCAGCGCCGGCGGCATCAGAGGTGCCGTAAGCGGCGCCGGCATCGTCAGTAACAGCAGAGGCGTCAAGAGCGCCGGAGGCGTCAGGAGTGCCGGAGGCGTCAGGAGCAGAGAAGGCGTCAGGAGCGCCAGAGGCGTCAGGAGTGCCAGAGGCGTCAGGAGTGCCAGAGGCGTCAGGAGTGCCAGAGGCGTCAGGAGTGCCAGAGGCGTCAGGAGTGCCAGAGGCGTCAGGAGTGCCGGAGGCGTGAGGAGCAGAGAAGGCATCAGGAGTGGCGGGGTGGTCACTCGCGGCGGCGCCTGGTTCGTGTTTGATGGCGCGGGCCATGCTCATGATCCGATCCAACGCGCCATGCGCGAGCAGAGTCGGCAGGAACACCGAGAGATTCGACATCCCGTCACTGTCGTCAGTGAGAGTGATGGAACGCGCCTTACGAGCCTCACGGTGACGTTCATCCAACGACACCGGCATCACCTGCTCCGCCAACACCGTGAGCATGCCCCTCAACCGCCACGTCGTCGTCGACTGCGCCCGAACAACGGCTTCCCCCTCGTACGCGCTCCGCGCGGCATCATCAACGATCCCCGCACCGGCCCGCACGATCACCCGCGCATGCGCCGCGGTGATCAACCCACCATCCAACGCAGCATGCGTCGCAGGGAAACACATCACCAGCGTGTACGCATCATTGAACTGACGCTGCACCTGCTGATCACTCAAATTCAACGCAGCACCAAACTCCGCCGCCACCGAACGCACCGCCAACTCCACCGAAGACGACGAAGAAGACGACGAAGAAGACCGCGACACCGACGAACCCGCATCCATCGCCCACGCCAGAACACGCGACCACAACGACGCCTGCACCGCCGCCAGCATCGCCGTCACCCGCTGCAACCGACGAGCCTGCTCCAACAACCCCGCCAACTCCCCCTCGCGCTCATCAACTCCGGCGGGTGTGCCTGGCACCTCCGAAGCGGACAGTGCGCCCGATCCACTCGACTGACCTGGAGCCACGGCAGCGCGACTTGCGGCGGACATCGCTTGAACTGTGGGCATGTTCGCCAGCATTCCCGACACGTCGACGACCGGGAGAGCGCTGGTATTGTCTCCCTGCGGTGCTGACGATGCCGTTGATGTGGTCATGTTTCATTGTCTCATCTTTCGAATCTATGTTCGATAGATGGGGATGAGAAACAGATAAGATGCTCATGAGCAAACGGAGCAAACGACCGCACCCCCCGTCTCCCCGCACGCTGCGCCACGCCAGCGCCTCACATCCGGCACGCCGCCATGCCATCACGCCGAGATGCCGATACGCCGCATCATCCCCGCCGCCACACACCTCCGCTCCTCGAGCCTCACCGCTCCTGTCACCTCCCACCCGCAACCTCACCCCGTCTTCACAC
>NZ_JBJDRI010000020.1:0-72365 GCF_044987425.1 Microbacterium sp. ZW T5_56
GGGCGCAGGTAGGGAAGGGGGAGACGAGGGAGGCGTAGCGTGAGGGCATGACGTCGCGACTGGCCGCACTTCTCGGAATCGACTCGCCGATCGTGCTCGGTCCCTTCGGTGGGCTGTCGTCGGTGGACCTGACAGCGGCGGTGAGCGATGCGGGCGGGCTCGGCTCCTTTGGCCTCTACGGCTATGACGCGGATCGGATCACCCGCACAGCCGCGGAGCTTCGCGATCGGACCGATCGTCCCTTCGCGCTCAATTTGTGGATTCCGACCGGCGATGAGGTTGCGCCCGACGACGTGGACTGGGATGCGGCCACGACCGCCCTGGCTCCGCTGTTCGACGCCGTGGGGTTGGACATTCCGGAACGTCCGGCGCGTTTCCTGCCCGATATCGGTGAGCAGATCGATGCGGTCATCGCGGCACGGCCCGCAGTGCTGAGCCTGGTGTTCGGTGCGCCGGACGCGGACGTGATGGACCGCCTGCACGACGCGGGCATCCTCGTGGTCGGAACGGCGACGACGCCGGCCGAAGCGGTCTTCCTGGAGAGTGCGGGAGTCGACGCGGTGGTGGCGACCGGGCTCGAGGCCGGTGGGCATCGGGTTTCGTTCCTGGCGCCGGCAGAGGACTCGCTGATCGGAGCGATGGCGCTGGTTCCTGCGGTGGTCGACGCCGTGTCAGTGCCGGTGATCGCGGCGGGCGGGATCGCGGATTGTCGTGGTGTCGCGGCCGCGTTCGCCCTCGGTGCAGACGGCGTGCAGGTGGGCACGGCGTTCCTCGGCGCGGTGGAATCCGCAGCACCCGATTCGCATCGCGCCGCGCTCGCAGCCGTTCCCGAGACCGGAACCGTGCTGACTCGGGCGATGAGTGGTCGCCTCGCGCGCGGGGTGCGCAACGCCGCGGTGTCGACGATCGAGAGCGGCGGTTCTGTCGCTCCGTTCCCGGCGCAGAACTGGCTCACCGGACGCTTCCGCGCTCGCGCCGCGGAGCTCGATCGCGGCGATCTGCTGTCGCTGTGGGCGGGCCAGGGGGCGCTGCTGCGTCCGTCGTCCCCCACCCCGTCCGCCGCCGCGGTCTTCGCCGAACTCGCCGCCGGCCTGCCGCGCTGACCCTACACATGACCCGCAGCGCCCGCTGCGGGTGGCGTTCACGCGGCCTGCTGCCTGCGGCGCGCGGCCTGTCGATTGTCGCGTCGCGCTGTCTGCGGTTGGCGGCGGCCTGCCCTCCGTCGCCCGCGGCCTGGCTCCCGTTGTGCCCCGCGGTCTGCGGTCTGCCCCGTCGCGCCTGCCGACCCCTCGCGCGCGGCCACCCGGTACGCCTCGCCGCCGGCCTCCCGCGCTGACCTACACATGACTCGCGAGACTTCCGAACGTGGGTGAGAATCGCCGCGTTGCGCGGATTCTCACCCACAGAAGGAAGTCTCACGGGTCATGGGTTTCGTGACGCGGTTTGACGTTGCAGTGATCCCGGGGTGTTCCTGCGGGGATACGGTCGAAGTATGAGTCCGGACTTCCCCGATCAGCTGCACGCGGACGCGCCCCACGTGGACGCCCAAGTCACGGCGGAGCTGTTCAAGCTCGCGTTCCGCGGGCACCCGGGCGGTGTCGCCGTCATCACGGCGGATGCCGGTTCAGGACCCGTGGCGCTGACCGCCACCTCCGTCGCGTCGGTGAACGCGGAGCCGCCACTGCTCATGTTCTCCGTCACCACGCTCTCATCGGCCACGAAGGTGATCGTCGAAGCCGACACAGTCGTCGTGCACCTGCTCGACACCCAGGACCTGGAGCTCGCCCAGATCGGTGCCACGAAGGGCATCGATCGCTTCGCCGACACCGACTCCTGGACTCGACTGTCCACGGGCGAGACGGTGTTCCACGGGGTGCGGGCGTGGCTGCGGTGTCAGATCATCGACACCATCGATGCCGACGGATCGACGGTGATCGCGGCGCGGGTGCTGCAGGTCGGGATCAACCGCGACATCACGGCGGGCGACACCACCGACTCACTCGCCTACGTCAACCGCCGGTGGCACCGCCTGGGCGACCACTCCGCCATCGACGCCCCCACCACGCGTCCCACGACGTAGCGGAGCGACGCGAACGGAGGAGATTTGCGCGAAACGAGGGTGATTTCCCCGATTTGGTCCGAGATTCAGCGCATCGTCCTCGTTTCGCGCCTCACGGCGCGCCGCATCCCCGCGCCGCCGCGACCACGCAAGGGACGCACCCCCGTGCCGCGCGTGCCCACCACGTCTCGACGCCCCCACCACGCGTCCCCCCGCGTAGCTGACCGACGCGAACGGAGGAGATTTGCGCGAAACGAGGGCGATTTCCCTGATTCGGTCCGAGTTTCGGCGCATCGTCCTCGTTTCGCGTCTCACGGCACGCCGCATCCCCGCGCCGCGCACGCACGGGACTCACCTACGTCTCCACGCCCCCACCACGCGTCACACGACGTAGCGGAGTGACGCGAACGGAGGAGATTTACGCGAAACGAGGATGATCTCCCCGATTCGGTCCGAGTTTCAGTGCATCGTCCTCGTTTCGAGTCACGGCACGTCCGCGCGCGACTACGAGGTATGAAGCTCACGCAGAAGCCGGACGAAGTGATCGAGATGCGTCGGCTCCAGGGCTGAGAAGAAGCGCTCGTCCGCGTCTTCCACGGCGCGATTCGCCGCGTTGACCAGCGGCACAGCCTGGTCAGTCACTGCGACGATAACGGCGCGACGGTCGGTCGGGTGCGGCAGTCGGGTGATCAGCGAACGCTTCTCCAGACCTCGCAGCACCTGCGATGTCATCATCGCGTCCGTCCCGGCGGCATCCGCGAGCTGGCGCTGCGTCACAGGTGCCGGCTGCAGGGAGAGCAGCGTCGCGAGCAGCACGAACTGCACGTGCGTGAGGTCATGGGGTGCGAGCGCCGCCCGGACGCGGCGCTGCCAGGCGTTCGTGGCCTGCCAGAGCAGGAAGCCGGGACTGGCATCGGCCTCCGCGAAGCGTGTTTCCAGCCCGCTCATGCGCGCATCGCCTTGCGGATGATCGCCACGTCGTTCGGGACGAGCTCGATGAGTCCGAGACGGAGTTGATAGCCCCAGTTGGCACCGGAGGTGAGTTCCAGCTGCGGTCGCAGTTCGTCGAGCGTCACGGGAGCGCTGGCCTCGTAGTCGATCCGGCGTCGGAACGGGTGGAAGTCGCCCTCATCGGCCTGCCAGATCGCGTCATCGGGAAACGTCCCGATCGCCGTGAACGACTTCAGCCCGTCGGGTTCGCCTCGCACGGTGGTGGGCGAGTAGTAGATCAGCGTGTCTCCGGCACTCATTCGCGCCAGCGGGGCGCGCTTGCCGTGATTGATCTGCGCAATCCCGAGCTGAACGCCGCGCTGCACGTGCTGCGCGGACACCACGCCGAGCCAGCCGCGACTCATGCTGCACCCACCTGAGTCAGGAGGCCCTCGAGGTTGCGCTCGGCGGCAGGGGCGAAGTTGCGACGGAGGAGAATCGCCCACAGCGCGCGCAGCGGGCCGGACACGCCGATCGTCACCGACGCTCGACTTCCGGCGCCCTCCGGTTCCACCTCATGCCGAAAGCACAGGACCGCCCCCGGCAGTCGCGAGGTGGTCGTGAGCAGCCGGTCCGGATCGACCTCCGTGATCGTGAAGGAGGTGGCCGGCCCCGTGGCGGGGCGCATCCAACCGCGCGCGCCCTCTCGCGACTCGCCGGTGAAACGGACGTCGGCGACGTCCGGATCCCACCGCACCCACTCCCGAGGACTGGCCCACAGGCGATAGACGGCGCTGGGCGGATGCGGAGTGTGGCGATGGTGTGTGCTGAGGACTCTCACTCAGATAGTATGCGCGCTTATTAATTCTGAGGTCAAGTCGGCACGGCATAGGCTCGAGGGGTGCTGGGCGTTGAGGAACTGACCTGGGGAACCCTGATCCTCATCGTGCTCGCGGGGTTCGCCGCGGGGTGGATCGATGCGGTCGTGGGCGGAGGAGGGCTGCTGCAGCTGCCCGCGCTGCTGCTGGTGCCCGGGCTCGCGCCGGTGCAGGCCCTGGCCACCAATAAGCTGGCGTCGATCTTCGGCACCACCACGAGCGCGGTCACCTTCTTCCGACGTGCGAAACCGGACCTGCGCACGGCGCTGCCGATGGCGTTCATCGCGCTGTGCGGGTCGCTGGGCGGAGCGTTCGTCGCCACCGTGCTGCCGTCATCCGCGTTCAAGCCGATCATCGTCCTCGCTCTCATCGTGGTCGCGGTGATCACGGCGGTGCGTCCGAACCTGGGGCGTGAGGCGGCGCTGCGGTTCCACGGCCGCCGCCACTATGCGGTCGCGGTCTGCGTGGGCGGGGTGATCGGCTTCTACGACGGGATGATCGGCCCGGGCACCGGCAGCTTCCTCGTGATCGCCCTGGTGGGCCTGCTCGGCTACGACTTTCTGCAGGCGAGCGCGAAGTCCAAGATCGTCAACGTCGCCACCAATCTCGGTGCGCTGCTGCTGTTCATCCCGCACGGATCGGTGATCTGGGGGCTCGGAATCGTGCTGGGCATCGCCAATATGCTGGGCGGCTACCTGGGCTCGCGGATGGCGATCGCCCGCGGCACCGGATTCATCCGCGCAGCGTTCCTCGTTGTCGTCTCGGTGCTGATCATCAAGCTGGGCTTTGACGTCTGGAACGAGAACGTCGCCCCGGCCCTGGCGGGCTGAGGCGACGCTCCGGGACGAATCGGGTCAGGACGCGGCGGCGGCGCGCTCGCGCGCGCGGAGGTCCTTACGCAGGATCTTGCCGGCGGATGACTTCGGCACGGCGTCGATGAACTCGACCCGGCGCACCTTCTTGTGCGGCGCGACGTGTTCGGCCACGAACGTCATGACCTCCTCCGCGGTGAGTCCCGAATCCGGTGCTGCCACCACGAACGCCTTGGGAATCTCCTGGTGGTCCTCGTCGTCCACGCCGATGACCGCGGCGTCCATGATCTTCGGGTGCTGCAGCAGCAGCGCCTCGAGTTCCGCGGGCGCGATCTGGTAGCCCTTGTATTTGATGAGCTCCTTCAGCCGGTCCACGATCGTGTAGTAGCCGTCGCGGTGCGCCTTGGCGATGTCACCGGTGTGCAGGAAGCCCTCGGCGTCGAGCGTCTCCGCGGTGGCGTCGGGACGGTTCAGGTAGCCCACCATGACGTTCGGTCCGCGCAACCACATCTCGCCGGGTTCGGTGAACCCGTCTTCGCCGAACTCGGTGACCTCCGCGCCGGTCTCGGCATCGACCAGCTTGCACTGCATGTTCGGCAGCAGCCGGCCGATGGAGCTGATCGGGCTGGTCTCATCGTCGAAGCCGATCATGTGCGATGCCGGGCTCATCTCCGTCATGCCATAGCCCTGACGGATCTTCGACTTCACGCGCGTTGCGGCCAGTGTCGCGGTGTCGCCGTCGAGGGCCGCAGCACCGGAGAACAGCATGCGGATGCTGGAGATGTCGTACTGGTCGACGATGGGGTGCTTCGCGAGCGCCACGGCGATGGGCGGTGCCACGAAGACGTATGTGCACTGGTGCTTCTGGATCAGCTCCAGGAACTGCACCAGGTCGAATCGCGGCATCGGCACGAGAGCGGCGCGCTGAATGAGCGCGAGGTTCAGCAGCACCGTCATGCCGTAAATGTGGAAGAACGGCAGCACGGCCAGCACCCGGTCCTCGGCAGTCACGTCGAGCATGATGTCCGCCTGCTGGACGTTCGCGACCAGATTGCGATGCGTCAGCATCACGCCCTTCGGAAGCCCGGTGGTGCCCGATGAATAGGGGAGCACCGCGATGTGTGTGGCGGGGTCGAACGAGACCTCGGGAGCGGGGTGCTGTTCGACGAGCAGATCGCGCAGGCTCGGGTGCCCCTCGGCGCCGTCCATCACGATGAGGTGGTCGTCGTCGATGCCGTGCTCTGCCGCGGCGGCCTTCGCCTGCGTCAGGAACGGGGAGATGGTGACGAGCCAGGTGGCGCCGGCATCGTGCAGCTGATGGGCGACCTCCTCGGCCGTGTACAGCGCGTTGATGGTGGTGACCGTGATGCCGGCACGCAGCGCGCCGTGGAACACCGTGGCGAACGCCGGGATGTTGGGACTCAGCAGCGCCAGGGTGGTGTCGACGCCCGCACCGCGCGCGGCGAGCGCGCCGGCGAACGCGTTGATCTGGCCGCGCAGTGCGCCGTAGCTCGTCTCGGCTCCGCTGGCTGGATCGATGAACGCGATGCGGGCCGCATCCTCATCCGTCAGGTCGGCGAACAGGTAGTCGTAGATGGTGACATCGGGAATGTCCACGTCGGGGAAGGTGCTCTCGAACACAGGGAACTCCATCGTTCAGGCGGCCTCGGTGCCGCTACTCAGGATTCAAGCACGTGAGGTGCATTCGCAGCGCACCAAAATGCGCACGCGCATCCCCGATTGTCGGGGCGGCTAGGGTCGGGGGATGGCTGTGCGCGTCGTGTGCTGGGACTGGAACGGGACTCTGCTCGATGACGTCGACCGGTGCCTGCGGGCGATGAATCACGTGCTCAAGGCATACGATCGTCAGCCCATCACGGACACCGAGGCATATCGGGCAAGCTTTGGGTTCCCGCTCGCGGACTTCTACGCGCGCCATGGCATCACTGCCGCACAGTTCCGCGAGGCCGCCGATCTGTATCTGCGTGTGCTCGACTCGTCCGCTCGGACGGCTCGGCTGCATCCCGATGCGCGCGAGACGATGCGCCTGCTGCGCGAGCGGGGAGTGCGCCAGGTGCTGGCATCGGCGACGCTCACGGATCTCCTGAACGAGCAGCTGCGACCCTTCGACCTGGCCGATCAGTTCGAGACGGTGCTCAGCATCACGGATCCGTACGCTGCCTCCAAGCATGACGTCATCGCCGCGTGGGTGCAGGGTGCGGGAGTGGATCCCGCGGACGTGCTGATGATCGGCGATACCAATCATGATCGCGATATCGCCCGCGCGCTCGGGGCGCGCTTCGTGCACTTCGGCGGTGGGCACCAGCACCTGGCGGACCCCACGGCGGCGCGCATCTCCCAGCTGCGGACTCTCGTCGACCTGGTCTGATCGTCTACGCCGACAGCCGCATGCCGAGCCGGCCCGGTGGGGCCTCCGCGGCGCGGACCGCGGTGGCGTCGTCGATGAGCTGACGGTTGCGGAGGTCCGCGATGGCACGCAGCAGATCCTCGCGGATCGCCGCGAGCCGCGGTGCGGGGAGTGCCGCCAGGCTCGTCGCCAGCGTGGCGGGCCGGTGCCGTGTTCTCAACCACCGTCCGAGCCCCTGCGGCTCCGGGGTGCGGCCGAGAGTGTCCAGCACGCCCGGCTCGGCGTGGAACGCCGCGGCCTCGATCCGTTGCCAGTCGCCGGGATCGAGCCGCCGCAGCCCACGCACCAGGGTGGTCGCCGGTCCCGCGTGCTCCATCGACATGTCGGGGAGCGTAGCGGGCGCGAGAGTCCGTGGGATGAACGATGAACGAACCTGACGGTGGGGTGGGAGTCCGAACGGAACGCCGGAGGAACCGAGACTATGCATGATGCACGACCTAGGCTCGGACGACGAGAACGTGAGGAGTGATCATGGCGGAGAAGACCGACGTCACGTCCGTGGATGCCGTGGATCTGGTGCGGTACGCGGGGCTCTGGTACGAGATCGGCAGACTCCCGCTGTTGCAGGAGCCCACGGATGGCGCGGACATCACCGCGGAGTACACCCTCCTGGATGACGGCACCGTGCGGGTCGACAACCGCTCCTTCGATGGCGACGCCCAGCCGCGTCGGGCCGTCGGAATCGCCCGGCCGGCGGATGGCGCGTTCAGCCGCCTCAAGGTGTCGTTCCTGCCCCAGGCGCTGCGCTGGCTCCCCTTCACGGAGGGCGACTACTGGGTGCTGAAGATCGACGCCGACTACACCGTGGCGCTGGTGGGCACCCCGGACCGAAAGCACCTGTGGCTGCTGTCGCGCACCCCACGGCTGTCGGGAGAGGTGGAATCGGAGTTCCTGATGGAGGCTCAGCGGCAGGGTTTCGATCTCGCCGCGTGGATCCATCCGGTGCAGACCGGCGGGCGCGTCACCGACGACATGGTGGAATGAGCTTGCGTCTGCCCCGGGGTCAGGGCTGAACCTCGTGTTGTCGGCGGCCGTCGCCGACGCGATGAGGAAGAAGACATGGTGCGATTCACGATCGGCGAGTTCGCCGCACTGACCGGGCTCACCCCGAAGGCGCTGCGGATCTACGACCGGCTCGACCTGCTCGCCCCGGCCGCGGTCGACCCGCTGACGGGGTACCGCAGCTACGCCCCGGAGCAGGTGGAACGGGCTCGGCTGGTGGCAGCGCTGCGTCGCGTGGGCGTGCCGCTGGCGCGTATCCGCACCATCGCCGATCTGCCGGCCGCGGCAGCCGCCGCCGAGCTGACGTCGTACTGGCGTCAGACCGAGGCGGATCTGCGGTCGCGGCGCGGCGTCGTGCACGGACTCATCGCTGACCTTCGGGAACAGGAGATCGAGATGACCACGACGAAGACGCCCGCGGCTCGCGCGGAGACGCTGCTGCTGCAGGGAGGCCGGGCAGAACAGGCCGACGCTGTCTGGGAGACGGAGGACGCGTGGGCGGTGGCGGATGGATTCGGGCCCGCCGGCGCGGCGGCGGCTCATCGTGCGATCGACGAGGTGCGGCGGGCGGGACACCAGGCCGCCGGACTGGAGGCGGCCTTCGCGACCGCGGCCGCCGAAACCGACGCGGACAGCGGCTGCACTCTGACGGTGGTGGCTCTCGCCCGTGATGTGGCCACGATCGCGCACCTCGGTGACTCGCGGGCCTGGCTGTTGCGAGAGGGCGTGCTGCGTCAGCTGACCTTCGACCATTCCGAGGTGGCGACGCTGGTGGCGGAGGGGCGGTTGAGCGAGGAGGAGGCGCGGCTGCATCCGCGCCGGGCCGTGCTCAACCGCGCGATCGCTGCCGGGCTACCCACCGAGCCAGACGTCACCGGCGTCCGCGTGGTTCGCGGTGACTGGCTGCTGCTGAGCACCGATGGAGTGCACGCGGTGCTGCCGCCGGAGCGCATCGAGGAGATCCTCACGACCGCGACGAGCGTAGGCGCGGCGCGGGACGAGCTCGCCGCAGCGATCGAAGACGCCGGCGCGCCGGACAACGCGGCCGCGGTGATCGTCGAGATCGGCAGCTGAGGCAGGATCGGCGACTGAGTCGGCTCAGGCGACTGAGCCGGCTCAGGACGGGATCGAGACCTCCGCATAGAGCCCGCCGCCCGGGCGCGGCTGCAGCTGAAGCGAACCGCCGTGCGCGCGCACGATGGACGCCGTGATGGCGAGCCCCAGCCCGACGCCGGCGGTGTCGCCCTCGGCGCGACGCGCGGTGCGCTCGCCGCGGGCGAACGGCTCGGTGAACGTGGCCACGGCCTCGGCGCTGAGTTCCGCGCCGGTGTTCTCCACCGTGAGCACCGCACGTCCCCCGGGTCGGGTCTCGGTGCAGACCCAGATCGTCGGCTCCGCTGCACCGCTGTAGGCGATCGCGTTGCCGATGAGATTGGCCGCGAGACGCACCAGCAGCACCGGATCACCGACGGTGGGTGCCGGATCGCAGCGCTGGATCAGCGTGACGCCGCGCCTCTCGGCCAGCGGCAGGGCCGACTCCAGTGCTTCTTCCGCTGCGAGCGACAGGTCGGTGGGCATGCGGGTGACCGCCACATTGTCGACGCGTGACAGCAGCAGCAGGGCCTCGATCGTGGCGGACGCGCGGTCGTTCACGCTGGCCAGTCGCGCGATCAGCTGCTCGGTGTCCGCGTTGGGATCCGTGGCCGCCACCTCCAGCATCGTGCGCGTCACCGCCAGTGGCGTGCGCAGCTCGTGCGACGCGTTCGCCGCGAACCGACGCTGCTCGTTGAGTCGTCCCTCCACCTGCGCCACCATGTCGTCGAACACGTCGGCCAGATCGTGCAGTTCGTCTCCCGCACCCGGCATCGCGATGCGGTGCGACAGCGAGCCCTGACTCACGAGTCGTGCGGCGTCGGTGATGGCGCGCACCGGACGCAGCATACGGCCGGCGAGGAACCATCCGCCGACAAAGCCGGCGAGCACCACGATCGCGTATGCCAGGGTGGCGCGAGGCAGGAAGGCGTTGAGGAGATCCTGCTGGTTGGGGATGAAGCCGCGGTCCGGGTCGTGCAGTGGCCCCGTCGGCACGTACCGCACGGCGTAAGCCAGCGCGACCGCCCAGATCACCCCGCCGGCGAGGGCGGCCACTCCGGCGTAGGTCAGCGTGAGCTTCATGCGGATCGAGAGCCCGCGGGGCCGGTACGGAATGTTCATGCGGTCTCGCCGAAGCGGTAGCCCACACCCGCCACGGTGTGGATGAGCCCCGGCTCTCCGAGGCGCTTGCGCAGTGCCGAGATGGTGATGCGTACCGCGTTGGTGAACGGGTCGGCGTTCTCATCCCAGGCACGGGCGAGCAGATCCTCCGCGCTCACCACGCCGCCCTCGGCGCTCATCAGAACCTCCAGCACGGCGAACTGCTTGCGAGTGAGGGGGATGTAGCGCCCATCGCGGTAGACCTCGCGGCGGAAGGTGTCCAGCTTCAGACCGGCGGCCTCGTGCACGGGCGGCAGCGTGGCACGCGGACGACGCGCCAGCGCGCGCAGCCGCAGCACCAGCTCGCGCAGCACGAACGGCTTGGTGAGGTAGTCGTCCGCTCCGAGCTCGAAGCCGCTCTCCTTGTCGTCCAGTCGATCGGCGGCCGTCGCCATCAGGATGCGCGTGCCGACGCCCGACGCGATGATCTGGCGGGCGATCTCGTCACCGGATGGACCCGGGATGTCCCGATCCAGCACCACGGCGTCGTAGGTGTTGATCGCCAGCAGCTCGAGCGCGGCGTCGCCGTTGAGGGCGAGGTCCGCAGCGATCGCCTCGAGGCGCAGGCCGTCGCGAATGGCCTCGGCCAGGAACGGCTCGTCCTCCACGATCAGTACTCGCATGCTCTGAGCCTACGGATCGCGGTGTATCGCGGGCGTATCGATTTCGGCATACGCCGTGGCAACACGCGCTCGCGTGGAATGAGCACCATGAACCGCACCCAGACCCGACCCCCGTTTGTCCTCCGTCTCACCCTCGTCGCGCTCGTGCTGACGCTGATCATCTGCGTGGTGGCGGCGGCGGTCTCCCAGGCGCTGTCCCCGCGGCCGGCGGTGGCGGGACAGATCGAGCCGACCGGTGAGATCGGGGCGGCGGACGGCATGGTTCCCGACGGTGAGCCGCTGGACACCGATGGATCGGAGGCCGCGATCGCGGGTCTGAATCGTGACCTGCTGGCGGCGCTGCGGGACGCGGCCGCTGCGGCAGAGGCCGACGGGATCGACCTGCGCGTGACGAGTGGCTGGCGCACCGAGCGGTATCAGCAGAAGCTGCTGGATGACGCCGTCGCCGACTACGGCAGCGCCGAGGAGGCCGCGCGTTGGGTGGCGACGCCGAAGACCTCCGCACACGTCCGCGGGGAGGCGGTGGACGTGGGCTTCACCGACGCCTACTCCTGGCTCATCCAGTACGGCGCGCAGTGGGGGCTGTGCAACGTGTACAACAACGAGCCCTGGCACTTCGAACTCACCGGCACGGATGAGTCCGGGGCGTGTCCGGTGCCTTACACGGATCCCACCGAGGATCCGCGGCTGCAGGGCTGATCAGCGAACGACGGCGATGACGGATGTGGGACGCGCCAGCACCTCGGTGCTGACCGAGCCGAGCAGGAACCGTGCGATCGCACCGCGACCGTGGCTGCCCACCACCGCCAGACGTGCCGTGCGGGCGTGGCTGAGGATCACGGCTGACGGGAAGCCCGCCTCGACCTCCACGCGCACCTCCAGCTCTGGGTGGGCCTCGCGGATGCCGGCGACGGCCGCGGTGACTGTCTCCTTCGTGAGCGTCTGCAGCGACTCCTTGTACTCGCTGGTGATGAGCACGGGGCTGGAGACCGCCTGCAGCGGCGTCCACACACCCAGAGCGATGAGCGGCTCACCCAGACGGACGGCCTCACCGGCGGCGAAGGCGATCGCCGCCTCCGAGATGGAGGATCCGTCGACGCCCACGACCACGCCCGAGCGTTCCCGCTCCACGATCTCGGCGACCACGACCACCGGGCAGGCTGCTCCCGCCGTGATGCGCGATCCGTGTTCGCCGCGGGCACGCGGGTCGTCGGCCAGCCGGTCGCTGCCGATCACGAGGAGTGCGACATCCTTCGAGCGCTCCAGCAGCACGCGAACCGGATCGCCGCTGATCGCCTCCGTGGTGATCGGGAGGCCCGCCTCACGCCGGGGACGGACGATCTCCCTCAGGCGCTGCTCGGTCTGGAACTCACGTTCATCGCGTGTGGCCTGATCGCCGACGCTTCCGGTGGCTCCGCCGATGACGGAGATGACGTGGAGGTCCTGGCCCAGCGCGGCCGCGCGCTCCGCGGCCCAGTCGAGGGCCCGAAGGCCCGCGTCGCTGTCGGTGATCCCCACGAGGATGGTGTTGCCGCCCATGATTCCCGTCCTTTCATGACGAGCCTCTCGCATCGCCCGGCGGGGGACGATGCCACGGGCCGTGAATGTGGACGCGAGTCGCTCACGGGTGGTCACCGGCTTCGACAGACGACGAACGGGAGGTTTTGGAGCCTCCCGTTGTATCCAGGATACGCCAGGGAGGGGGCCTTGCCGCAAGGGCCCCTCGCGGGTGCACAATGGTGAACTCTGCGCCGTCGCGGACCCGGTGCTCACCCGTTGGCGCCGCGTCCCGCCGGCTCGTGTGAAACCGGAGTTGATGCCTTGTCTCGTTCCCCGTTCGCTCTATCCGACTCCCTCGCCTTCAAGAACACCCCGGCCCTCATCGGGCCCGATGAGCAGCGCTTCGCCGAGATCGCCGCGGCGATCGATCACCAGCTCCTCGACACCGCGCAGCGGCTGGCCGATGCCTCCCGCGTCGGCGGAAGCAACAACCAGGAGCGCCTGGATCGCGACTTCGCCGTGCACCGGCTGGCCGCGCGCCTGCGGATGCTGCAGCGCTTCGGGGTCGACCTCTGCCTCGGGAGAATGACGCCCGCCGACGGATCTGCCCCCATCTGGATCGGGCGTCTCGGCCTCGCCGACGCGGATGGGAATCGGCTGCTGATCGACTGGCGCACCCCCGCCGCAGAACCGTTCTTCGGTGCCACCCACCTCGATCCGATGGGACTCGCCAGCCGGCGACGCTATCGGTGGACGGGTGGTCGTATCACCGACTACTGGGATGAGGGCTTCACCCCCGAGGCCCTCACCGATGCGGTGGCCCTCGATGACCAGTCTGCGTTCATCGCGAGCCTGGGCAGCAGTCGATCGGCACGCATGCGTGACGTTCTCGGCACGATCCAGGCCGACCAGGACGCGATCATCCGCGACGACTCGCACGGCGCTCTCGTCGTCGACGGCGGGCCCGGAACCGGCAAGACGGTGGTGGCGCTTCATCGTGCCGCCTATCTGTTGTATGCCGATCCGCGACTGGACGAGCGCCGTGGCGGCGTGCTGTTCATCGGACCGCACCAGCCGTACCTTTCGTATGTGGAGGACGTGCTGCCGAGCCTGGGGGAGGAGGGCGTCCGAATCGGAACGCTGGACCAGCTCGTTCCCGAGTCTGCCTTTGCCGTACCCGAGCTCGATCCGCGGGTGCGGGCGCTGAAGCAGTCGCTGGCGCTGGTTGCCGCCGTCGAAGACGCCGTCCCGTTCTTCGAGCAGGTGCCGGAGCACGACATGGTCATCGAGACCGAGTGGGCCGACATGCGCATCACTCCGGGTGACTGGGAACGCGCCATGCAGGCCATCGACTACGGCGAGGTGCACAACGAAGCCCGCGGTGCGGTGTGGGAGGAGATGCTGCGCATCCTCGTCTACCGGTACGGTGAGGACGCCGCCAACGCCCGCTATCTGCGTCGTGCGCTCGAGCGCGACGACGAGCTGGCCGCCGCCTTCCATGCCGTGTGGCCGATCCTCGAGGCCGGCGATGTCCTGGCTCGGCTGTACTCGGATCCGACCGCGCTCGCGGCCGTGGCTCCGTCGCTGTCCGCGGAGGAGGTCGCGCTGCTGCAGCGGGAGGATCCCCGAGCATGGACCGATGCCGATCTCCCGCTGGTGGACGCCGTGCGGCTCCGGGTGGGAGATCCGGGGCGGTTCGAGGCGCAGCGCGAGCGGGATGCTGCGGAAGCGGTCGAACGCAAGTACCGCGCCGAGATCGTCGAGTATCTGGTCGACGCGGACGATGACGGCGAAGGCGCGATCATGATGCTGCGCGGCGAAGACAGCGCGGCCCTCCGCGAGAAGCTCGTGGACTGGGATTCGCTGCCGGGGTTCGCGCGCGATGAAGTGTCGCGACAGTTCGCGCACGTCGTGGTGGATGAGGCGCAGGAACTCACCGACGCCCAGTGGGCGATGCTGCTGCGGCGCGATCCGTCGCGCAGCTTCACCGTGGTGGGCGACCGGGCGCAGGCCCGCGCCGGGTTCACCGAGTCGTGGCGGGATCGGCTCGAGCGTGTCGGCATCCGCGACGTGCGAGAGCGCGGGCTGACGGTGAACTACCGCACCCCGTCCGAGGTGATGACGGCGGCGGCGCCGGTGATTCGCGCGGTGCTCCCGGACGCGAACGTGCCGACGTCGGTACGAGAGTCGGGCATCCCGGTCCGCTACGGATCGGTGTCGGAGCGTGACGAGGTGCTGCGGTCGTGGTTGGAGAGTCAACCGCAGGGGCTTGCCGCGGTGATCGCCGATGACTCGTTCGGATCATCCGCATTCGCCGGGCATGAGCGCGTCCGCTCCCTCACGCCGGTGACGGCGAAGGGACTGGAGTTCGACCTCGTGATCATCATGCGCCCGGAGGCGTTCGGTGACGACATCACCGGCGCCGTGGACCTCTACGTCGCGATGACCCGCCCCACGCAGGAGCTCGTGCTGCTGTCGTGACGTTCGTATGAGTGCGGGCCTTCGTCTCGCGTCGCGGTTGAACCGCGGAGTGAGACGACGGGCGCTCAGGAGGCGATAGCTCGGGTGACGAGGGCGGCGATGCGTTCCTCGTCGGCGGTGGAGATGTCGGTGATAGCGTAGACGATGGGCCACATGGTGCCCTCGTCGAGCGCGGCGGCATTCTCGAAACCGAGCGAGTTGTAGTGGTCGCGGAACTTGCTCGCGTTCTTGAACCAGCAGATCACCTTGCCGTCGAGGGCGTACGCGGGCATCCCGTACCAGGTGCGGGCCTGCAGCTGCGGGGCGGTGGCGAGCACGACGGCGTGCACACGTTCCGCGACGGCGCGCTCGTCGGCGGGCAGCTTCGCGATCGCGTCGAGCACGTCCTGCAATTCGGCGGACGCCTTGTCCTCGGCGGCCGCGCGCTTCTTCTCCGCGCGGAGCTCGGCGGAGCGCGCCTTCACGGCGGCGCGTTCAGTGGCGGACATGCGTCCTTCGGTGGTGTCGCTCATGGCGTCTCCCTTTCGTCTGACGCCACGTTACAAGCGCTCGGCCCCGCGCGCTTCTCCGAATCTGCCCGGTCGGTGATGTCCGCCCCGGAGGCCGGCGAGAAGATGGAAATCGCACCGCAGAACGCGATCTGCGATGCGATTTCCAGCTCTCGGGCGTTATCAGTCGTCGTCGCCCTCGGCCTGCGAGGGGTGGCCGGCCGGACGCGGGTCGGCGGCGTCGTCGTCCAGCTCCGGATCCTCGCCCTCCGCCTGGCTCGGATGACCCGGCGCGGCGTCGTCGAAGACGGGTGGCTCCAGACTTCCGGCGTCGTGTGGCGTCTCAGCTGCGGTGTTCATGTCAGTCCTCTTCTCCTACTCCGGTATCTGCGTCCGGAGCATCGTCAGGGAATCCCGTCGGTCGCTCATCGTCGGGGAAGCCGGGGTCCGGGTCCTCATCGATCGGCCGCTCATCGGCGTCGACGGGCTCGGGTGGGATGGTCGCATCGGGACGGATGAAATCCGCAGCCGAAGCGACGGGATCGGGGTCCGGGAAATCGGTCATGGTGCACCTCCGTTCGTCGGGTGCGATCCGTGTGTACATTGCACCCGGTCTCTCCACGTTACGCCGCGGCCCCCCGACGCGACACCCCCTCGCGGCACGTGCTCGGACGCGCGAGCGTGGAAGGTCAGTGGATCCGACGAGAGAACGGAGAGGACATGCCTCAGCGCAACTCATCGATCAAGGACGAGAAGGTGTACCGGGCACTGCGGCGCGAGGGCGCTTCCGAACAGAAGGCGGCCCGGATTGCGAATGCCTCCGCCCGTGACGGCCGATCGGCGGTCGGACGACGCGGCGGCGACGCGGAGCCCTACGACGAATGGACCGTTCCCGAGCTGCGGAAGCGGGCCAAGGAACTCGGGATCTCGGGATACTCGGGCAAGCGCAAAGACGAGCTCATCAGCATGCTGCGCAACTCGTGAGGTGACTTCAACGGGGGGAGTGATTCGAGTGCGCCGCAGCGAGCGATGCGAACGCCGCGCAGCCAGTGACGCGAATGTCGTGCGGCGAGTGATGCGAATGTCGCGGAACTTGTCAGACGTGTGCCACGTAGCAATGACGTGAGTGCCCCGCGGGCACGCGCAACCGATGACCTGCGAGACTTCGGGACAAACCCAGAGCGAATCACCCTGTGGTGGGAAGTGGGAAGACGTAGAGTCCGACGAACCACCCGAGGACGAACGCGGCACCGGTGGCGACGGACAAGATGGCGAGGTCGGCGATCGTGTCAAGTATCCGGTCGTTGATGGTCGACTCTCGGTGGGCCAATCGCCAAACTGCTAGGACTGCAGCGACCGCACCAAGGCAAATCCAAAGTGCAGGAAGCAGGCTCTCCCCAAGCGCGAACCTGGCGATCTCCTCGTCAGTTGCGGCAGGGCGAACCTCGCCATGTGTTGATCCGAAGCAGAACGCAGTCGCAGCCGCTACGCCCATTGGTATCAGCGAGAGCGACCAGCGTCGCCTTCCGCGGAGGACCTTAGCGTCTGTTCTTGTAGCTGTCTTCTCGGCCATTTGGCCTAGAGTGCCACATCGAACTGTCTGTAAGACTCTCTGATCATCTACGCATGATCCCGTCTGACGTTCACCACCGCGGGTCGGTGGCGGGTGATTGCCGCCTGCTCCGCCACACCGGCCACACCAACATCGCCGCCGCCACCACCACTGCGACTGGCGAAGACTCGTCCAACTACTCCTCACCGCACATCAACCGAGAACGACATGACCCTGTGGGTTAGGGGGCGACGGCGGGGGTCGGGGTGCTGTCGGCGTCGGAGCTTGATCATGAGCGTCTCACACGTCCGAGATGTGCAGGGCCTTGGTAAAGCTCGGGAGAGCAGGAATGAAGCTGCACCAGCGGCCCGACTGACGGACGAAGGGCGCCCCCGCGGGGGCGCCCTTCGTTTCGGAAGCTCAGGAGTCGGGGGCTACTCCGAGCGGTGAGTACGACGACGTGCGAAGGCGAACAGGCCCAGCCCCGCGAGCAGCAGGGCGATAGCGGCCGGAGCGCCGAACACGTCTGCGCCCGTCGAGGGCAGGTGGGTGGCCGACGGTGAGACGGGCACCGCGGGAACCGAGTGCGTCGGCATCGGGGTGGCCGTGCCGGTCGGAGACGGGGTCTCGGTCGGAGACGGGGTCTCGGTCGGGGTCTCGGTCGGAGACGGGGTCTCGGTCGGGGTCGGAGTCGGAGTTCCCGGGTCGGTCGGTGTCGGCGTGGGCGTCGGCGTTCCGGGGTCGGTCGGCGTCGGGGTTCCCGAATCCGTGGGCGTCGGGCTCGGCGTACCGGGGTCGCGCGGCGCAACGGTGATCACCAGCGTCTGCTGCACGGTGGCCTCAGGCGCTTCGGCGAACGCCGTGATCGCGGCGATCAGACCGCGCAGCACACCGGTCGTGGGTACTGCCCCGGGAACCGCGGTGATCGTCACCGGGTACGTGCCCGCGGCCGTGGGAGTTCCCGCGATCGTCGCGGTGCCGTCACCGGCGTCCGTGAAGCTGAGCCCCGCGGGCAGGGTGCCCGTGATTCCGAGAACGGCGATCGGGAATCCGTCGGTGGTGACGGTGAACGATCCGGCATCGCCCTCACGGAAGCTCGCGGCCTCCGGCGAGATGAACACCGTCGCGCTGGTGACGACGACATGCAGTTCCTGCTCCGTCGTGTCCACCGTGTTGGATGCCGTCAGGGTGACGGTGCTCGTGCCGCGCTCGGTGGGCACACCCGCGAGGGTGGCCGTCCCGTCGCCGTTGTCCGTGAGCATGAGGCCCACGGGCAGCGCGGCCGCGCTGATCGCCGGGATCGGGAAGCCGTCGGTCGCGATCGTGAAGCTCACGTCCTCGCCGACCGGAACACTCAGCTCGTCCGCACTCGTGAACGCGGGTGCCTCCTGGACCGTCAGTGTGAAGGTCTGCTCGGCGACCGTCGGGAGCTCGTTCGCGGCGCTGAGCGTGAAGGTGTACTCGCCACCGTTCACTCCCGTGCCCACCAGCGACGGCACACCGTCCACGTCCGCGAGGGTGACACCCGACGGCAGCGCGTCGGCGGTCACCTCCGGGACGGGGAAGCCATCCACCGTGATGGGGAACACGAAGTCGGAACCCACCGTGGCGGCGTCCGTGGAGGTGATCGCCGGATCCTCGGTCGACGTCACCTCCAGCTCGCCGGCATCGGTTCCGCGCACGTTCTCGGCCGTCACGGAGATCGTGAACCGGCCGCCATCCGTGGTGGCTCCGGAGAGCAGCCCGGTGCCGTCGCCGTTGTCGGCGAAGGTGATTCCGTCGGGAAGGTCTGTCACGCTCAGCGTCGGCGCCGGGAATCCGGTCGACGTCACCGTGAACGTGACCGCGTCGCCCACGTGGGTGTCGATCGTGGATCCGCTCGTGATCTGGGGCGCCTCCTGCACCGTGAGGATGAAGAGCTGCGTCGCGCTGCGCGTTGTGCCGTCGATGTCGGCGGCGGCATGCAGGGTGATCTCGAACACGCCGCTCGCCGCACCGGATCCGACCAGCGCGATGCCGTCCGCGTCGTTGACCAGAGTGACGCCAGCGGGGAGATTCTCCGCTGTCACCGTCGGGTCCGGGAAACCGGAGACGGTGACGGGCTGGCGGAAGTCGACACCCACCGTTGCGGAGTCGACCGACGTGATCTGCGGCAGCTCAGTGACCGTGACCGGAATGGTGCGATCGACCGATCCGCGTACGTTGGTGGCCGTCACGACGAGGTCGCTGGTGCCGCCGCGGACGGCCGTTCCGGACAGCGTGGCGGTGCCGTCCTGGTTGTCGGTGAAGACGAGTCCGTCCGGTACTCCGCTCGCGCTGAGCTCCGGAATCGGGAAGCCGGTCGTCGTGATGACGACATCGCTCTCGACGCCTGCGGCGAAGCGCGCGTCGGTGGGACCGGTGATCGCAGCCGGTTCGGTGATCGTGATCGTCAGATTCTGGGTGACGTCCTCCGTACCGTTCGCAGCGGTCAGCGTCACCGAGAACTCACCGCTCTGCGTCGGCGTTCCCGTGATGGTCGCGGAGCCATCGTTGTTCGGGGTGAATGACAGACCGTCCGGGAGCGTGGACGCCGTGAGCGTCGCCTTCGGGTAGCCCGTCGTCGTGACCGTGAACGTTGCGCTCTCACCGATCGCGAACGTCGCGCTGTCTGCGGAGGTGAAGGCGGGGACGCTGTCGATCACCAGCGTGATCGGCACCTCCCATGCGGGTGCGAAGCCGTTCTCGGCGCGCACGATGACCTCCGTTGTCCCCACCTCGGTGGGGGTGCCGGAGATCTTCCACAGCGCGTCGTCGATCCGGGTCAGGGTGAGGCCCGCGGGAAGCGCCGAGGTCGTGATCGTGGGAGCGGGGAACCCCAGCACCGCGATCCCCACATCCATCGGCTGACCCACGCGGTAGTGGGGGTCGACAGGCACCACGGCAACAGGCACAGAGCCCACCGTCATGGTCGGCTGCGCCGTAGCCGTTCCGACGGTGCTCACTGCGCTCACGGTCGGGGTGAAGAGTCCGGGCTGAGTCGGAACGCCGTGGATGCGTGCGCCCGTGGACGTGCTCTCCGCGATGAGTCCATCGGGGAGGTCTTCGACCGTGACCGCGGAAGCCGGGAATCCCGTGACTCCGATCGCAATGTCGACGGGCTCCCCGACAGGAAGGTCGTAGGAGGCCTCCGCGGTGATCGCCGGCTTGTCCGTCGCAGAGAAGCGAAGCAGCTGGATGGAGGCGAACTGGTTGATCGCTCGCAGGATGATCAACGTGTTCCCCGACGACATCGGGCGACCCGAGAGCGTCCCGGTGCCGTCACCGTTGTCGACGAACGTGACACCGGCGGGAAGCACGCTCGCATCCAGACGCGGTGCCGGGTAGCCCGTCGTGGTCACGGTGAACGTGGAATCCTCATCGATCGGAAACGCGACAACGTCGCTAGACGTGATCGAAGCGTCCTCGGTGACCGTGATCCGCAGCTGTGTGATGGTGGGAGAGGTGCCGTTGACGGCGGTCAGGGTGACGAAATGCTCCCCGCTCTCCGTGACCGTGCCGCGCACCCAGGTGCCGTTCTCGTCGGTGGCGATGCTCAGCCCGGCGGGCAGGCCGGTTGCGGTGACCGTCGGATGCGGGTATCCACCCAGCTCGATCTTGCGGTTGAGGATGTCGCCGACCGTGACCGCTACGTCGGAGCCGACGTCGATCGTCGGAGCCTGCTTGATCGTGAGGGTCACTTCGTGGGTTGTCGTGACGCCGAACTGCGTCGCCGTCACCGTGATGGTGGAGGTTCCCGTGGTGTCGGGCGTGCCGGAGAATGTGACCATCCCGGACGCCTGCGACACCTGAAGGCCGTGCAGATCACCCGTCACCGTGACGTCGGTGTTCGGCTGCGGCAGCGGCTGGCCCCCCACCGCGAGGGTGACGGGGGTCAGGGGGATATCGACGAGCGACGTGATCTCGGTGGGCCCGGAGAGGGACGGGCCGACGAATGGCGTGATGATGGTGTCGCGCGCCTGCGAGCCGTGGTCGTTCTGCACGGTCACGCGCACGACGACGGCCTCGGTGAGAGCCTCCGGGTTGGCCGTGAGCTGCCACCCGTCTCCCGAGTGGTTCAGAACGATCCACTCGGGCAGCGGGTCACCGTTCGCTGCGACTGCGGCCGTCACGGTGGGAGTCGGCGTGCCGACCACGGAGATCGGAATGACCGTGTCGACCCCGACCGGAACATGCGTGTTGGCGGGGAGGGGGGCAACCGACGCCGACTGGTCGACGGTCACGGTCACCGGATAGCCTGTGGTGCCCACAGTGTTGGTGGCGCGGAAGTCGATGATGAACGTTCCCGCGACGGTCGGCGTGCCCGACACCGTGAGAGTGGATCCTGTGGGTGTCACGGTCATTCCGGGCGGGACTGCGCCGACCACCTCCAGCGTCGGTTCCGGCCAGCCGTTCGCTCCGAACTGCGCCGAAGCCGCCTCGCCGACGAGGGCGTTCACGGTGCTGCCGCTGCCGTAGACGACCGGCTTCGCGTTGACGTCGATCGTCAGGGTCTGGCTGACACCGCCGGGAAGGGTGAGCACCGGTGTGAAGCGACCGTACTGCGTGGGGGTGCCGCCGAAGTGCAGGGTGTTGTTCCCCTGCGTGGTGGTGATGCCGTTCGGGATGGCGCCGGAGGTCGTGACCGGGGTGTTGGCGGGGCCGGTCCACGTCGTCGTGAAATCGGCGGGCTCGTTCAGCAGGAACGTCGTGGCTGCCGGCGAGGTGAACTCGGCGGCAGCGATGGTGATGTTGACGCCTGCGGAGATGCTGGAGCCGAGCACGTTGGTGGCCGTCACGCCGGTGACGAAGCTGCCCGCCGTGGTCGGGGTGCCGCTGATCACACCCGTGGCGGTGTTCAACGTGAGTCCGGGCGGAAGCTGCCCTGCGGTGACGGCGAAGGTCGGTGCCGGCGTTCCCATGGCCGCGATCTGCTGGCTGAATGCGACGCCCACGATGCCGTCCGCATCCAACCGGGTCGCGGTCGGCTTGGTGCCCTGTGAGATCGTCACCGGCGCGCTGGTGGCGACAGCATTGGACTGCGCCCAGTTGTCGACCACGATGCCGGCGGGGGCGCGCAACGCGATGGTTCCGCTTCCGGACACGGTGGTCGTGTACCGGTACACCCCGTTGCCCTGGGAGGTGAGCGTCGGTGTGCCCGGGGTGACGCTGCCGGTGGTCTGGAGAGCGAAGGACGCCAACGTGGGCGCGGTGGTCAGCGTCGCGGGCTGTCCGTCCGCGAAGACCGACACATCCCAGCTCAGCTGGCCCGACCCCTCGATCCAACGTGGGTTCGTCGCGCCGATCGCAGTGAACGACACCACGGGCGCACTCGGCTGCGCGCCGCCGGTCGGGGTGGTGCGGATCTCCGTGAGGCGGATGGTCGTCACGTCGGGGGAGAGGTTGCGGGGGGAGAAGAAGGAGACCTTCAACGACGCGACGCTGCGAAAGTTCGGTGTCGGAGTGAAGCATGCCGACAGGCCGCCATCACAGCTGAAGTTCATGATCTGGTTGAAGTCGGTCACCGCCTGGTAGCCGGTATTGAACACGCCCGTGGTGCCGTTGGTGTCCGTGACCGAGATGGACGCCGAAACCGCGTTCTCCCACTCCGGCGCGCTCCCCGTTCGCGTCACGCTCTCGATGCCGATCATGAACTCGGTGTTGTTGCCGTTGGAGGTGAGATCCAGTGGCGAGCCGAAGGTGTACTGCAGGTCGGTACCGGTGGCTGCGCCGCCGTTGGGCGAGTAGGTCTTCACGATTCCCACCCCGCCGGACTCGGTGAAGCCATAGCCGGAGGGGCTCGTCGAGCTGACACTTCGGGTGCCGGTGACGGTCCCGTTGAAGTCGTCGATGACGATCGGTGCGACGGCCGATGCCGCCCCGGGGACGGCGACGATGCCCAGCGCGACCGTGACAGCGGCGATGACGCCGAGTGCCGCGGTGCGAAGGGACGACGAAGTGGTACGACGAACGCGCATGGGGGCCACATTTCGGGGGACGACCGGAGAACCGGCGGAGGGGCAAGCGGTCGGGGTCTCGGGGGAGAGAATCCGCTCACCTGGGATTATGCCGTGTTTTCCACCCTCATGGCGTGCATGATGCAAATCCGTGACACGCCGGTGTTTCCGCGGAACATCGTGCCGTGGCGTGCGCCGAAATCATGATCATGTCGCCAACCCATGATTCACTCGCCGAATCCGTCATGGTTCCGGAGCATGTTCATGCGTTCACGGCAGCGAGCGCGCGCGACGACTGACGCGGAAGGCTCAGCCGGCGGGGCGCTCGTGCAGTTCGGTGGTGAACAGCTGCCCGTTGAGATCCAGGTACAGCTGCCCCTCGGTCACGGAGATGCTCATCGTGCTCCGGCGCTCCACCGCCGCGACGGCGGAGTCGATGAATCCGGGATCGAAGCTGCGCACGCGGATGTCCTCGGCGCGGTGCAGCGGCTTGCCCGTCCACGTGGCGACCACCTTCGCCGGGTCGCGATGGGTCCAGACCACGGTGCGATCGGCGAGCTTGCTGCCGAAATGCACACGTCCGGCGTCCGGGGCGCCCACCTCGATCCAGGCGGTGATCCGCCCGGTGAGATCCTTCACGAGGATGGCGGGCTCGTCGACCGAGGAGATGCCCGCGGTGAAGTCAATGCCCTCCTCGTACTCCAGCGCATACGCCAGCACTCGGGTGAGCATGTAGACGGCGGTCTCCGACGGGTGCTGCGCGACCCGGAGCGAGAGTTCCTCGTAGACGCCGCGATCGACGTCAGCCAGGGAGACCTGGAAGGTGTGGATCGTCGCGCCTGCAGCCATCCCTCGAGCCTATCGGCGCGGAGACCGGCGGCCGCCGCAGTGTCGGACGACACCACAGCGGCCGACGGCTTCAGTGCAGAGCGATGGTCTCCCCGGTGGAGAACAGGCTGTCCGTCACCTGAATGGAAGCGGCCTGCGTCCCGGCGGGGACGTCGAAGACCACGGGGCCCTGCACAGCGTTGCCCGGGTTGATGGAGGCCACCCAGGTGCCGGCGGCGGAATCGAGATACACCGCCGCCATCGAATCGGCGTCGAACGTGCGCCCCTCCGCGTCGACGAGCTTGACGTAGTTGACGAGGAACATCTCGCCCTCGGTGCCGATGTTGGCGACCTTCAGATCCACCTGCAGAAAGGTGCCCTGCGCTGTGGTCGAGAGCGGGTCGGTGCCGATGGTGGTGCCGAGATCGGTGACGCCCAGAGCGGTGAACTCGAACGTTCCCGAGGTGACAGGCGTGTTGAGTCCCGGTTCGGTGGGCTCTTCTGCGGCGGGGGCTTCCGCCGCAGGAGCTTCCGCGGCGGGGGCTTCCGCGGCAGGAGCTTCCGCGGCGGGAGCTTCACCGGCGGGGGCGCTGCTCGGCGACGAGCAGCCCGCGAGAGTGAGGGTGAGTGCCGCGAGCGCGGCGGTTGTGGTGACGGACAGGCGAACGAGTCGAGTGGACATGTGATCTTCCTTCGGTTGTGCGGGCCCGACGAGGCCCTCATCCAGCTCACCGCAGCGCGGCGAACCGCACACCCGCAGATCGGTCGGCGTTATCCGACGAAAGGTGGGGCGTCCGTGATCGGAGAGTGGTGCACTGACGTCCGCCCCCACTCCTACGATCAGAGCATGACCATCCCTCCCGTGATCCCGCAGCCGGCGCGCCACGCGCCATCACGGGCGCGACGGATCTGGTCGCTGGTGGGGTCGATCGCGATCGCCCTGCTGTGCGCGCTGTGGAGCTTCGCAGACGGCGGGAACTACGGCGTCGGAGACTCCGGCTACCCGCCGCTGCTGCGCACGATGTCGTTTCTGATCACCTTCCCGATGGTCGCGGTGGCGGTGCTGCTGGTGTGGCGGCACCGCTTCCCGGTGGTGATCTTCGTCACCGCAGCGGTGGTCACCTGCATCGCCCCGACCAACTGCCTGGCCGTGCTGATCTCGCTGGCTGCGGTGACCGCTGCCCGTGAGGGCTGGGTGCGTTGGGCATGCGTCGGCGGCGCGTACCTCGCCGTCATCGTGACGCTGATGTGGAACCTCGCGTTTCCCGGTTCTCCGCTCGCCGCCGCTGCGGCGACGACGGACGGCGGCAGCGCGGTGCCGGCGGCTATGGCGTTCGTGATCATCGTGATGGCGGCGTTGATGGTGGCTCCGTTCGCGGCGTTCGGCATCGCGCGCCGATTCCGCAGCGAGCGCGATCGTGCCCAGGCGGGGGAAGCGGCGGCCACCCGCAACACGACGACGCTGCAGCAGGAGATGGAGCGTGAACGCGAACGTGCTGCCCTCGGCCGTGAGCTGCACGACACGCTCGCCGCCCGGCTGAGCGCGGTGTCGCTGCATGCGGGCGCGCTGGAGCTGATGGTGGACGGTCACGATCCCCGCGAAGCCGAGGCGGCTCGCCTCGTGCGTGAGGCGGCACAGGGATCCCTGGATGAGCTTCGCAGCGTGGTGCACGTGCTGAAGAACCCTCGGGACTCCGGTCCCGGCGCCGGCCTGATGGATATCGCCGCGCTCGTCGATCAGTCGATCGCGACCGGGACCGACCTGCGTGCGCAGCTGATGGTCGCCGACCCCGGAGGCTGCGATCGGGCCGTGTCCCACGCGGTATATCGGGTGGTGCAGGAGGCCGTGTCCAATGCTCGTCGGTATGCTCCTCGCGCGCCGGTTCGGCTCGATGTCCGCGGTGGCCCGGAGAGTGGCGTGAGCGTCACGGTGTCGAATCCGGTGCCCCCCGGCGTCGCCGCCACCTCGATCGGCGGGGGCAACGGGCTCGTGGGCATGCGTGAGCGAATGCACGAGATCGGCGGAACCTTCCAGGCGGGTCCGGTGCCGGGTGGATTCACCGTGCTGGCGTGGGCGCCGTGGGAGCGGGCCTGAACGGGGAGACGTCGGGCACTGCTGGATACGATCGGGACATGACCGCCGCCCCGATCCGTGTGCTCGTCGTCGATGACGACTCGATGGCGGCGGCGGGAATGACCGCGGTGCTCAGCACGGCTCCTGACATGCAGGTGGTCGGACGATGCGCCGACGGCGATGAGATCGCTGCGGCGCTCGCGGCCCACTCCGTGGACGTGGTGCTGTGCGATGTGCGCATGCCCCGGATGGACGGGGTGAGTGCAGTCGCCGCGCTGCGTGATCGTGCGGCGTTCCTGATGATGACGGCCTTCGATGACGAGGGCGCCGTGCTGCGGGCTATCGATGCCGGAGCGAGCGGCTTCCTGCTCAAAGACGACGATCCTCGGCGCATCCTTGATGCGGTGCGATCCGTGGCGGCGGGTGATGCGGAGTTCTCGCCGCGCGTCGCCCGGCAGCTCGCCGCGTGGGTGCGCGACGATGATCGTGCTGTCGCTCGTCGCGATGCCCAGGCGAAGGTGGCGATGCTCACCGACCGCGAGCGGGAGCTGGCCATCGCGGTGGTGGCGGGGGCGTCGGATGCAGAGCTCGCGGACGCCTTCTTCATCGCGCCATCCACGGTGAAGTCGACACTCAACGGCATCCGCACCAAGTGGGGGATCCGCACTCGCACGGAGATCGCCGTCATCACGGTCCGCGCCGGCCTCGCGTAGGCTGTCACGCCGACGACGGCCCGTCGCCGGGAGGAGTGACATGAACATCACCGCAGAACACCGCGTCGACGATGTGCTCGTCGAACGGGCATTCTCCCTCGACGACATCGACGGCGTGCTCTGGACGTCGTCGACGGCCTCAGTCGAGTCGCCGGCGCCCCTGATCCTGCTGGGGCAGCCCGGCGGATTCGCGCTGGAGCGGATGCTGCCCAGCCTTCGTGCCCGCGCCCGAAGCGCCGCGGCGTCCGGAATCGCCGCGGTCGCGATCGAACAGCCGGGCGCCGGCAGGCGGCCCGCTCTCCCGGGTGCGGCGGAAGTTCGTGCCGAACTGCGCGAGGTTCTGGGTGCGGGGCGTTCGCCGAGCGAGGACCTCATCGATCGGCTGATCCTCCCGCTGGTTGACCGTGCGGTTCCGGAGTGGCGGGCGGTGCTGGATGCGGTGCTGCAGCGGGACGAGATCGGTGATCGCGTCGCCGTGTCGGGCGGTGTCGTCTCGATCGCGACGCGTCTCGCGATACAGGACCCGCGCATCGTGGCCGCCGGGCTCTTCGCGGGCAGCTTCGTGCCGCGGAGCATCCTCGAGGAGGCGCGATCGATCACGATCCCGATCCACATGCTGCTGCAGTGGGATGACGAAGGCAATGATCGGCAGCGAGCGCTGGAGCTGTTCGACACCTTCGGCTCGGCCGAGAAGACGCTGCAGGCGAATCTGGGTGGTCACACCGGTGTGCCGCCCTACGCGGGTGAGGACGCCGCGCACTTCTTCGCCCGCCACCTCCACCCCGAAACGCTCAGCCCGCCCGCCGTAGACGCCAACCCATGACCCGCGAGACTTCCGTCTGTGGGCGACAATCACCGCAACGCGTGGATTCTCACCCACAGACGGAAGTCTCGCGGGGGGTGGGGTGAGTCAGGGGGCGACGGGGACCCAGGTGCTGCCGGCGTCGGAGCTCGCCTCGACGGCATCCAGCACCCGCTGGATGTGCAGGCCTTCGGCGAAGCTCGGCGATGCGGCAATACCCTTGGCGATCGCGGTGACGAAGTCCACCACCTGGTGGCTGAAGCCGTGCTCGTAGCCGAGCATGTGGCCGGTGGGCCACCACGCTCCGGCATAGGGGTGCTCGGCCTCGGTGACGAGGATCCGCCGGAAGCCCAACTCCAGTTCGGGAGCCGTGGCGTCGTAGAACTGCAGTTCGTTCATGCGCTCCATGTCGAAGGAGAGCGCGCCGAGCGTGCCGGAGATCTCGAAGCGGAACGCGTTCTTGCGTCCGGTGCGGAACCGCGTCGCCTCGAACGATCCCAGCGCTCCGCTGTCGAAGCGCCCGGTGAACAGCGCCACGTCGTCGACGGTGACCGCGCCGCGCTCCTCGGAGGCGGTGCCGCTGAGGCCCACGCCGGATGCCAGCAGCGGGCGCTCGGTCACGAGCGTCTCCAGCAGGCCCGAGACGGAGGTGAGGTGCGCCCCGGTGACGAATTCGACCATGTCGATGGCGTGCGCGCCGATGTCGCCGAGCGATCCGGATCCGGCGCGATCCTTCTGCAGTCGCCACGTGAGCGGCGCCTCCGGATCGGTGAGCCAGTCCTGCAGATACTCGGCACGGATCTGGCGGATCTCACCCAGCCGCCCGTCGGCGACGAGCTGGCGAGCGAACGTCGCAGCGGGCACGCGGCGGTAGGTGAATCCGACCATCGATCGCACGCCGTTGCGCTCTGCTTCCTCGGCCACCGCCGTCATCTCGGCGGCCTCTGCGACGGTGTTGGCCAGCGGTTTCTCGCACATCACGTGCTTGCCGGCGCGCAGCGCTGCCAGGGCGATCTCGGCGTGCGTGTCCCCGGGGGTGACGATGTCGATCACGTCGATGTCGTCGCGCGCGATCACGGCGCGCCAGTCATCGGACGCCTCCTCCCATCCCCAGGTGTCCGCCGCCGACTGCGCGCTCTCCAGCGACCGGCCGACCACCACCTGCATGCGCACCTCGGCGGGCAGATCGAAGAACCGCGGCGCCACCCGCCACGCCTGGGAATGAGCGGCTCCCATGAAGCCGTGGCCGATCATCGCGACGCGAAGTACCTGGGGCATCGTTGCTCCTCCGATAAAAAGTTGTTTCGCACAACATATTCGAAGAGGGGCTGTCCGTCCACCCTGCGGACAACGGAAGTGTCTCGATGTCCCCGCTGGCGCGAAGGGCCGAATACGCTGGTGCCATGAGCCAGCAGCGCAGGGGGATTCGCACAACGACAGTCGGCCGTCGCCGTCGTGGATGGGGCGTCGCGGCCCTGGCCGTGATCGTCGTGCTGAGCGGCTGCTCCGCCTCGGGTCTCGTGGACGAGAGCTCCACCGGCACCGACTGGGCGGACGACGGATGCACGAGTGTGGTGGTGGCCACCAGCTCCGAGAAGGTCAACATGCTGGACGCTCTCGCCGACGCGTTCAAGGAGTCATCGGAGGCGAAGTCGCTGAAGACCTGCGCCACGGTGCGACCCACCAACGTGACCTCCGGCGATGCGACCCGCTACCTCACCGCCGGCGGTGACTGGCCCGATGACGACACCCGCCGGTGGCCCACGATGTGGTCGCCCGCCTCCACCGTGTGGACCTCGCGCGTGGCCGCTGCGGCATCGCCGGCCATTGTGGGGGAGCCCAAGTCGTTCACCCACACCCCGGTCGTCTTCGGGATGCCCGAGACCATGGCCAAGGCGCTCGGGTGGCCGAACAAGGACATCGGCATCCCCGACCTCGCGAAGCTCTGCCAGGATTCCGCCGGCTGGGGCAGCGTGGGCAAGCCGGTGTGGGGTGCGTTCAAGATCTCCAAGACCAACCCGAACACCTCCACCACTGGCCTCTCGGCCATCCTCATGCAGTCCTACGCGGCAGCGGACAAGACCGCGGACCTCACCACCGCGGACGTCGCGGCGGCGGCCGACTTCTCCCGCGTGTTTGAGGAGTGCGTGATCCACTACGGCGACACCACGGGCAAGGTGCTGAACACCCTGTACAAGGGAACGCAGAACGGCACGGGCGGCTCCGGCTACGTCTCCGCCATCGCGCTGGAGGAGACCTCGCTGCTCAACTACAACCAGGGCAACGCGGATTCGCACACCGTGGAGCCGGGGGAGACTCTCACCCCGCCGAAGGAGAAGCTGGTCGCGGTCTACCCGAGTGGTGGATCGATGTGGTCGGACAACCCGATCACCGTGCTCGGCGCCTCCTGGGTGACGCCGGAGCAGCGCGCCGCGGGCGAGGCCTTCGCCGCGTTCGTGCAGACCGAGACGGCGCAGCGGATCCTGCCGAAGTTCGGCTTCCGTCCGCTCGACGAATCGGTGCCGCTCGGTGACCTCTTCACCGCCGCCTATGGCGTGGATCCGGCGAAGCCGACCGTCTCGCTGCCCCAGCCCGCGGTGGACGTGGTCTCTGCGGCCATCGACCAGTGGACCACCATCCGCAAGCCGTCGAGCGTGCTGGAGCTCATCGACATCTCCGGCTCCATGGACGAGCCGATCGGCGACGGCCGCTCGCGCCTGGACGGGGCGATCCAGGGTGCCCAGTCGACGCTCGGACACTTCCGCTCCACCGATGAAGTGGGCGTCTGGGCGTTCACCACCGGAGTCTCCTCCGATGTGGGCTCCGGCATCGTGGAACTGCGCGACGTGGAGCCGCTGGCCGATGCGAAGGAGAGCATCAACACCTCCCTCGACGACCTCCGCTACGCCCAGCGCAACGGCACACCGCTCTATGACGCGATTGCCACCGCCTATGACGAGATGCGCAGCCGCGCGGAGCCGGGTCGGATCAACGCGATCGTGGTGCTGTCAGACGGCGAGGACACCGACTCGTCGATCTCGCTGGACTCGTTGATCGCCAAGATCCGCCAGGATTCGGGTGAGGGATCCGGCGCCGCTCCCGTGCGCATCTTCCCGATCGCGTACGGCGAGGGCGCTGACACCAGCGTGCTGCAGCGCATCGCCGAGGCCACCGGCGGCCAGTGGTTCGACGCCTCCGATTCCGCCAAGATCGACCTGGTCTTCGCTTCGGTCATCAACAACTTCTGATCGGAGCCCCGGTGCCGCATCTGCTCCCGTTCGACTACGTCAGCGACGCGATCGAACACCTCGCCTCCCAGCAGGTGTACGTCGACGATGGCGTACCCGGCTGGCAGGCGCTGCAGGCGAGCCTGGAGCAGCAGGTCGCGGGCACGGACATCGCCGTGGTGGTCTACCCGGAATCGGTGAGCGGTCTGGTGGGACGCTCGTCGGACATGCTGGATCGCATCGCCTCGCGGGATGACCACGACACGCTCATTGTCGCCGTGGGAAATGACCTCGCCGCGACATCGGACGTCGTGCCCGCCACCGATGCTCTGCGCATCGCGAACGAGCAGGACCAGCAGGGTCCGATGACCGAGTCGCTGCCCGCGACGATCCAGGGAATCGTCGCGCTCACGCCGTCCGGTGCAGAAGACACCGGAGGAGGCGGACTCGTCGCCGGAATCACCGTCGGAGCGGTGGCCCTCGTACTGGCGGTGACCGTTCCGATCGTCATCGCGCGCCGACGCCGGAAGGCGAAGGCGAAGGCCAAACCCACCGCGCTGCCCGGCCCGATCCTGGCCGACATCTCGACGCTGCGCAGCTTCATTCCGGTGTACGCCGCGTCGTCCGACCATGTCGCCCAGCGCGCCGTGCGCGGAATCGACGCGCTCGCCACCAACACTGGCGAGCTGTTCATGAGGCTCGCGCGTCGACCGGACGACGGTCAGATCGCCACCGCCGGCGTGGAGTACGACGCGAAGCTGCGCAAGCTCATCGCCGCGCTGCACCCCGACTACCTGCTCGACATCGTCCGCAATCCTCACCTCTGGGATGACCCCCAGGAGCGGATCGCGGAGGTGGAACGGGCGCTCAACGCGGTGTCCGACGAGGTGGTGGAGAACATCAAGCAGGTGAACGCGTTCCGTGCGCTGCACTTCCAGGTGAGCCTGGATGGGCTGGTCGGCGGTCGCAAGGAGCTGCAGGACTGGGATCGCGACTTCCGCGCCGCGTCCGGCGACGCGTAGTCAGCTCTCCGCTGTGACGGCGGCCTGCAGCGACGCCAACAGGCGCAGCTTCTCCGCCGACGGCGATCCCGGCTCGGCGGTGTAGATCATGAGGACATTGCCCGGTTCCGCGGTGACCGCGAGCTCCTCGTACGCCAGGGTCAGCTCACCCACGTCGGGGTGATGGAACCGCTTCGTCCCGGTACCGTGCGTGCGCACGTTGTGCGCCGCCCAGAGGGTGCGGAACAGGTCGCTCTGCGTGGACAGCTCGCCGACGAGATCCTGCAGACCTTTGTCATGCGGGTCGCGCCCGGCCTCGGCCCGCATGATCGCGACGCACATCTCGGCCAGCAGCTCCCAGTCCGGGTAGAAGTCGCGCGAGGCGGGATCGAGGAACTGGAAGCGCGCCAGGTTGGGCACGCGTCCGCCGTCTCCGATCAGCGGCGAGTAGAAGGCGCGGCCCAGCGGGTTCACCGCGATCATGTTCTGCCGCGGGTCGCGCACGAACGCAACCGCATCGGTGATCGCTGTCAGCGCCCACTCCAGCGTGGGCCGCGGAGCGTCGGGCCGGGAGGTGCGCCGGCGTGGGCGACCGCTCGTGGGTATGCCGTCAGCCGCGCGAGCGAGGTCGAAGAGGTGGGCGCGCTCGGTGTCGTCCAGGTGGAGTCCACGTGCCAGCGCTTCGAGCACTCCGGCCGAGGCGCCGCCGATCTGGCCGCGCTCGAGCTTGGTGTAGTACTCCACGCTCACACCGGCGAGCACGGCCACCTCGCTGCGACGAAGGCCCGGGACTCGGCGATTCGCGCCACCGGGGATCCCGGCGGCCTCCGGCGTCAGGCGCGCCCGCCGCGTCATGAGGAATTCCCGCACCTCGGCTCGATTGTCCATGCCGTTCAGGCTAGTTCGACTCGGAACGATGAGGGGGTCCCTCCCGGTACCCGTATGCACCGGCGCTCCCGCGGTGGCCCGAGCGGCGCGAGCGTGGACGGATGGAAACGCCACTCGCCCGTCGCTCTCTTCCGGTCCTGCTCTTGTTGCTCACGGTCTTCGGACCGATCTCGATGGACCTGTACCTGCCGGCGCTGCCGGCCCTGACAGACGAACTCGGCAGCGCGGCGTCGGTGGCGCAGCTCACCGTCACCGCGTGTCTCATCGGGTTGGCCGTCGGGCAGCTCCTCGCGGGGCCGCTCTCGGACCGGTTCGGCCGGCGGTGGGTTCTCTTGGTGGGCGTGGCCGCATACATCGCGACCTCGGTGCTGTGCGCGGTGAGCCCCACGATCGAGACCCTGATCACGGCCCGTGTCGTGCAGGGCCTCGCCGGGGGCGTCGGCATCGTGATCGCCAGCGCGGCCGGACGTGACGTGTACTCCGGGAGCGCGCTGATCCGCTTCTACGGCCGTCTGACCGTGGTGGGCGGATTCGCGGCCATCGTGGGGCCGCTGGTGGGCGGGATGCTGAACACGATCATCGACTGGCGCGGCCTCTTCCTCTTCCTGGCGGTGATCGGGGCGGTGCTGCTCCTGATCACCACGGTGTGGTTCCCCGAAACGCTCCCGCCCGGTCAGCGCTCGAGCGGAGGCTTCGCGCGCACTCTGCGCGATGTCCGGCACCTGCTCGCGGATCGTCGTTTCGTCGCGGCGGTGCTGAACCAGGGGTTCCTCTATGCGGCGCTGTTCGCCTACCTCGCCGGATCCACCTACGTGCTTCAGGAGGCGTATGGTTTGTCGCCGCAGTGGTACGCGGCGGCATTCGGCCTCAACTCCGCGGGCCATGTGATGGCCGGCTTCTTCGCAGGCCACGCGGCGGCGCGGTGGAGCGTCACCGGCACGCTCGTGGTGGGCGTCGCGATCACCGCCGTCGGTGCCGGAGGGCTCCTGGTCGCGGGTGCGATGCCCGTCCCACTGTGGGTGGTGATCATCTCACTGTTCGCGCTGTCGAGCGGGGTTGCAACAGCGTCACCGTCCGCCACCACGATCGCGCTCGCCGATTATCCGACGATGGCGGGCACGGCGTCCTCGCTGCTCGGCACCGTCAGGTTCGGCTTCGGAGGCATCGCCGCCCCGCTCGTGGGAGTCGCCGGTGCCACCAGCATCCTGCCGCTGGGGCTGGTGACGACGATCAGCGTCGCGCTGGCGGCTGCGTCGCTGCTGCTTCTGCTGCCGACCCGCCTTCCCGCTCCCCGCTGAGTGTGCCCACAGCGCGATCAGAGGGCGGGGAGGTCGACGATCGCAGGGTTTCCGGCTCGCGTCGGAAGATCACCTTGAAGATGGGGAAGAACACCGCGCACGAGATCAGCGCGTTGATGAGCATGGTCGCCATGTCCGCGATCGCCTCGCCGGATGCGCCGAGACCCCAGGTCGTGATGAGCAGCTCGTACACCGGAGCCTTGTACACGCTCTGCAGCGCGGCCGCACCAAACGTGATGACGACGTAGGCGATGGCGTACCAGAGCGCTGCCCACCACGGATCGGAGTTCGACTTGAACGTGACGTTTCGCTGCAGGAAGAAGTTGATCACCTGCGCGATGGCCAGCGTGAGCTGAACGGCGAGGAAGTACGCCAGCCCGCCTCCGCCCGCGGGCAGCGGCCCTGCGGCGTAGTCGAAGATGAAGAAATCGCCGAGTGGCAGTGCCTGGAACGGGACCTGGACGAGCGAGGTCACGCCGAAGATCGCCTTCAGCACAGGCATGAGCACCAGCTGGAGCAGTGTCACTCCCACGTTCATCGCGACGAAGAGCACGAGCTGCGCCAGCGTGGGTCGCGCGGCCTCGAACGCAGCCCAGCGCTCGCTGATGGCACGAATCAATTTCACTCCGAACGTCGATGCATCGTCTTCTCGTATCTTCTGCGTACCCCGAGCGGAGCCGCCGCGAGAGTCGATGACCTGTCGGAATCGGCCGCTGATCTGACGTCTGGGCGCTCCATGAGCCGGGATGACGGGTCACGGAATGGTCACGGAAATCTGTGTTTCGCACCGCCGATCGACAGAACATGAAGCGGAAACGACCATTCGTCCGGTTCCCGGTTCTGCCGTAACCGCGTCGTGAAAATCTCAATCCGTCACTGCCCGTGCGCTCCAGCAGGCGCGACGGCGACCCAGAGACGGGATCGCAAACGGGTGCACCCCCTGTGACGCATGTCTACGACGAAAGGGATAGGCCAATGAAGGCCCTGCCAAAGAAAGGCATCGCGCTGGCGACCGGCTTCGGTCTCGCGATCACTCTGAGCGGATGCACGGGCGGCTCGCCCGAATCGGTGAACTCTGCGGAGTCCGCCGAATACACGAGCCGTGAGGTATCGGACGGAACCACCGACTTCATCATCGTCGAGAACCCGGGCGACGGCGCACAGCTCTCCTACAGCGCCGATGGCGGCATCGAGCTGATCGAGCAGAAGGCCGACGGCAAGACCTACGCCTTCAAGGACATCAACGGCAACGGCGACCTCGACACGTTCGAGGACTGGCGCGTCGCCCCGGCGGAACGCGCCGCGGCCTACGCGAAGACGCTGACGGCGGAGCAGATCTCCGGCCTCATGCTCTTCAGCTCGCACGAGCGCTCACCCGGCGATGGACTCACCGACCCGCAGAAGACCTACCTCTCCGAGTCGCACCTGCGCAATGTCCTCAACGCCGGCGGCTCCGACGTCGAGGAGAACGTCACCTGGGTCAACGCGATGCAGGCTTACGTGGAGACCCTGGCGACCGACGACACCCCCTACGTCCCGGCCAACTTCTCGTCCGACCCGCGTTCGGAAGCCCAGTCGGGTTCCACCTACACCGAGACCGGCACCGGCACGTCGCTCTGGCCGTCGGTGCTCGGACTCGCCTCCACTTTCTCGGCGGAGACCGTTGAGGAATTCGGCCGCATCGCGTCCGAGGAGTACCGTGCGCTGGGTATCTCCAACGCACTGAGCCCGCAGATCGATCTGGCCACGGAGCCGCGCTGGCTCCGTGTCTCCGGCACCCTGGGCGAGGATGCGGCGCTGGCCTCGGAGCTCGCCGCCGCGTATGTCACCGGCTTCCAGAGCACCTACAGCGAAGACGGCGAGAACCTCGGCTGGGGTCTCGACTCGGTCCCGACCACCATCAAGCACGCGCCGGGGGACGGTGCGGGCGAGGGCGGTCGTGAGTCGCACACGGCTGTCGGCAAGTACGCCGTCTTCCCGGGTGGCGGACAGGACAGCCTGGAGGCCGCAGGCTCGGTGTTCGCTGCCGCATCCGACTCGCTCGGCATGATGACGAACTACTCGATCATGCTCGACGGCGACGGCACCCCGCTGCTCGGCGACAAGGCCGTCGGCACCGCCTACAACACCGAGGCGCTCGCGTACATCCGCGACGAGATCGGCTTCCAGGGCGCGATCGTCACCGACTGGGGCGTCATGAGCGGCGCGAACGACGAGGGCGCGTTGATCGCGACCGCGTGGGGCGCCGAGGACATCGAGCCCGCCGAGCGCTACTTCACCGTGCTGAAGAACACCGTCGACATGTTCGGTGGCGTCAACGACGCGACGCACATCCTCGAGGCGTACGACCTCTGGAACGAGCGCTACGCGACGGGCGAGGTCGACGTCGACGCCGACACACGCTGGGCCGAGTCCGGCGCGCGCATCCTGACCGCCTACTTCGCGCCGGGCCTGTTCGACAGCCCCTTCGTCGACCTGGAGAAGTCGAAGGAGGCCGTCGGCAGCGCCGAGAACGTCAAGGCCGGCTTCGACGCACAGCTCGACTCCGTCGTGATGCTGAAGAACGACGGCACCGTCGCCGAGGGCGCGGACTGGTCCGACAAGACCGTCTACATCCCGCACACCTACGACATCGGCCACCCCGGCCTCTTCGGCCCGGCCGAGTACACCGAGGGCGCCACGCTCAGCATCGAGTCCGCCGAGGAGATCTTCGGAAAGGTCCTGACCGACACCGTCCAGCTCGACGCCGACGGCAAAGTCACCTCGATGACCGCGCCGGATCTCACCGACGTGGACGCCGTTCTGGTGGGCCTGCGCTCCCCGAACAACGGCAGCCCGTTCTCCGCGTCCGGCCACGACGCCGACACCGGCGAGTGGTACCCGTTCTCGCTGCAGTGGGCGCCCTACACCGCCAACGGCGAGAACGTGCGCAAGACGTCGATCGGCGGCGACACCCTCGCCGACGGATCGAAGGAGAATCGCTCGTACTTCGGCAAGACGTCTCGCATCTCGAACGCGGCTGACATCGACGCGTTCAACCGTGCCGTCACCGCCGTGGACGCCTCCGGCAAGGACATCCCCGTCATCACCATCGTGAAGGCGAACAACCCGGTCGTCCCCACGGAGTTCGAGGCGAAGTCGGACGTGGTCCTGGTCGGCTTCGGCGTGAGCGACCTCGCGACGCTCACGGTCGCCGCCGGCGCGCACGAGCCGCAGGGCCGCCTCCCGATCGGCTTCCCGATCGACATGAACGCCGTCGAGGCGCAGAACGAGGACGTCGCCGAGGACACCACGTCCTACGTCGACGCTGAGGGCAACGACTGGAAGTTCGGTTTCGGCCTGGACTACCAGGGCGCGATCACCGAGTAATCACGACACCGCCGGGGGTGGTCCGCCGAACGCGCGGATCACCCCCGGCACACGGCAGGGCCCGACGACAGCGGGCAGCGCGATCCGGACGCGCGCCACGAAGCACCGGAATCACAGCAGGAGAAGGAGCAGAGAAATGAACACCACCCAGATCAAGACCGCAGCACTTGCCACCCTGATCGCCCTCACCGGCACCTTCGGGCTGGCCGCGTGCTCGACCGACAGCGCGGCCGACGCGCCCGCCGCGTCGTCGACCGAGGAAAGCACCGTCGACGTCGCCGCCGATCTCGAGGGCGCACGCCAGGCCATCGAGGACGCGCTGGCGACCGACCCGAGCTGGACCCAGGTCATGCTCGCTGGCGATGTCACCCAGCCCACCCAGAAGTACGGAATGCTCGTCATGCCGTTCGTGAAGTCCGATGCGGCCAAGCGCGTCACCGGGACCGTCGCCATCGCAGACGGCAAGTACGTGATCGAGGCGGTGTCGGCGGAGAGCGGCAAGACCTGGCAGATCGACCAGGACGGCACCATCACCGAGGCCGCCAAGTAACGCCACCCCGACGTCGCACATCCGAGGAGAACCGAAGTGAACGCACGACCGGCTGCTGCCGGCGGGGCACCGAAGCCCCGCATGTCCAATAAGAAGTACCTGGCGATCTGGATCCCGGTGATCGCGCTGGTGAGCATCATCACGGTGGTCGCCAACATCGCGATGAACGTGGCCACGGGCTGGATCGCCTCGCAGCTCGGCACCGGCACCTACACCTTCACGAACTCCGAGGAGTCGAAGGACTGGGACACCACCTACTACGAGGCCGATTACGACACCATCGAGGACGTGGACGCCGCGTCTCTCGCGCTGGTCGAGGAGATCGGTGCCGGCGGCATCGTCCTGGCCAAGAACAACGCGACCGCTCTTCCGCTGGCCGCCGGTGCCCAGGTCACGATGCTCGGTCGCGCCGCCGCTGACCCCGTCTACGGCGGTTCGGGTTCCGGTTCCGTCGACACCAACTCGGCGGTCACGGCGCGCATGGGCATCGAGAACGCCGGCTTCGGGGTGAACGACCAGGTCTTCTCGGCCATCGAGGCGTTCGCTGCGGAGAACCCGCGCGGCTACATCGAGATGGACAAGCCGGACGTCTCCACCTACAACATCGGCGAGCTGCCGGTCTCGGAGTACGAGGCGCAGGCCTCCTCCTTCGCGCCGTTCGGGGACGCGGCCGTGATCATGATCGGCCGCCCCGGCGGTGAGGGCGGCGACCTCGCCCAGGACATGACCGGCTGGGACGACAACGCTCAGCCCGGCCAGCACCAGCTGGAGCTGAACAAGGACGAGCGCGACCTGATCGCGCTGGCCAAGGCCAACTTCGAGACCGTGGTCGTCGTCATCAACGCCTCGACGACGCTGGAGCTCGGAGACCTGCAGAACGACGCGGGTGTGGACGCGATTCTTCTCGCCGGTTCCCCCGGTGCGACCGCGTTCAACGCGCTCGGACGCATCCTCAGCGGTGACGTCAACCCCTCCGGTCGCACGGTCGACCTCTGGGCGTCCGACTTCACGAAGGACCCGACGTACGCGAACTTCGGCAACTTCCAGTACAACAACGTCGCGCCGTCCTACCCGGTGCCGGTGACCGAGTCCGCCACGTCGAACGCCGACATCACCGACGACGCCACCTTCGTGAACTACGCGGAGGGCATCTACTTCGGCTACCGCTACTACGAAACGGCCGCTGCCGAGGGCTTCATCGACTACGACCAGGCCGTCGTCTACCCGTTCGGCTACGGCCTCAGCTACACGAGCTTCGCGTGGCAGATCGCCTCCACTGAGATCGGAGCGGTCGATGGCACCATCGCGGTCACGGTGAACGTCACCAACACCGGTGCGATCGCGGGACGCGACGTCGTGCAGCTCTACTACTCGGCGCCGTACACGCCCGGAGGGATCGAGAAGCCCGAGGTTCTCCTCGGCGGCTTCGCGAAGACCGGGACCATCGAGCCGGGGGCCAGCGAGCAGGTCACCATCGAGATCGCCGTCGAGGACATGGCCTCCTACGACTACCTCGACAAGCAGGCGTACGTGCTGGAGGCGGGCGACTACGAGCTGAGCGTGCGCAGCGACTCGCACACGGTGGCCGCCGGCACGCAGCCGTTCACCTACGCGGTCGCCTCCGACGTGGTGTACGCCGGCGACGACCACCGTGCGTCCGACGAGACCGAGGTCACCAATCAGTTCGACGACGTCTCGGCGCAGTTCACCACGGAGAGGGAGGCCGGGAAGATCCCGGTGTTCTCCCGCGCAGACTTCGCGGGTACCTTCCCCACGGCTCCGACCGACGACATGCTGGTCGCCGATGAGGCGGTTGCCGCCGGCTTCGCGGTCTGGGATCACGAGGGTGCCGCCGCCGAGTTCGACGGCGACATGCCGACCACGGGCGCGAGCACCGATCTGTCGCTCATCGACATGCGAGGCCTCGCCAAGGACGACCCGAAGTGGAACGAGCTGCTGGACTCCCTGAGCGTGGGGGACATGACCTCGGTGCTGCTCAACGGCGCCTACCAGACGGCCGCGATCGGCTCGATCGGCAAGCCGCAGACCCTCGAGCCCGATGGCCCCGCCGGCTTCTCCTCCTTCATCAACTCCGCGATCAACGGCACGGCCTACCCGTCCGAGGTCCTCATCGCCCAGACCTGGGATGTTGAGCTCGGAGCGGCGATGGGAGTGATGCTCGGCAACGAGGCGATCTTCAAGAACATCAACGGCTGGTACGCGCCCGCCGCGAACCTGCACCGCTCGCCGTTCGCCGGCCGCAACTTCGAGTACTACTCGGAGGACCCGGTGCTGTCGGGCCAGATGCTCACCGCCGTCTCCAACGGGATCGGCACCAAGGGCGTCTACACGATGATCAAGCACTACGCGCTGAACGAGCAGGAGACCAACCGCGTCAACAACGGCATCGCCACCTGGGCCACCGAGCAGACGATCCGCGAGGTCTACCTGAAGCCCTTCGAGATCGCCGTCAAGAACATCAAGATGAACGTGAAGTTCCTCGCGGATGACGTGGGAACGGTCTCCGAGACGACGATCGGTGCGGCCGGCATGATGAGCTCCTTCAACCGGATCGGGGCGACCTGGGCCGGCGGATCGGTGGCACTCATGGACACGGTGCTGCGCGATGAGTGGGGTTTCGAGGGGTTCGCGATCACGGACTTCAACCTGTACCCGTACATGAACCCGAATGAGGGCATCAACGCCGGGTCGGATCTGATGCTCACCTTCCAGCCGTCGAAGTCGTTCAACGACTCCTCGTCCGCGAAGGCCGTGACCGACATCCGTCAGGCCACGCACAACATCCTGTTCACCGTCGCCAACTCCAACGCGATGAACGGACTGGCTCCCGGCGCGACCGTCAACTACACGCCGCCGGCATGGGTGGTCTGGCAGATCGTCATCACCGCGGTGCTCGGTCTGCTGATCCTCGGCGCCATCGTGATGGTGGTGCTCCGAGTGCGACGCCGGCGCGCCGCGATCGCACAGGCTGCCGCCGGGGCATGAGCCGTGACCGTCGGGTCGGACGTCTGCTCGCCGACCCGAGGGCCACTCCTTCCACCATCGTGACGACGGATGAGGGCATGAACCCCGTCGTCGAGAAAGATCCATCGTGAAAGACACCGCACAGCTCGTCAATGAGCTGACCCTCCTGGAGAAGGCCGCGCTGCTCAGCGGCGCGAACACCTGGGAGACCCGCGCGATCGAGCGCATCGATCTGCCCGCGATCTGGCTGGCGGACGGACCCCACGGCGTGCGCAAGCAGGTCGGATCCGCGGATCACCTCGGCATCAACGGCTCCGAACCCGCGACGTGCTTCCCCACGGCCGCCACGATCGCCGGCAGCTGGGACGATGATCTCGCGGAGCGGGTGGGAGCCGCGCTCGGCGCGGAGGCCTCCAGCCAGGGCGTCGGCGTGTTGCTCGGTCCTGGTCTGAACATCAAGCGCAGCCCGCTGGGTGGTCGCAACTTCGAGTACTTCTCCGAGGATCCCGAGCTGTCCGGGCGGCTGGCCGCCGCCTACGTGCGGGGCATCCAGTCGGCCGGAGTCGCCGCCACTCCCAAGCACTTCGCCGTCAACAGCCAGGAGCTGCGCCGCATGGTCAGCGACTCCGTCGTGGACGAGCGGACGCTGCGGGAGATCTACCTCACCGCTTTCGAGATCGTGGTTCGGGAGTCGGCGCCGTGGGCGATCATGTCGTCGTACAACCTCATCAACGGCACGTACGCCCACGAGAACACGCACCTTCTCCAGCAGGTGCTGCGCGAGGAGTGGGGCTTCCACGGTGCCGTCGTCTCGGACTGGGGCGGGGGAAACGACGCGGTGACCGCGGTGAGTGCCGGTGGCACGCTCGAGATGCCGTCGCCGGGCTTCGATTCGGCGCGCGCTATCGTGGCGGCCGTCGAAAGCGGTGAGCTGCCGATGGCCGATCTGGACGCCCGGGTGTCGGAGGTGATCGACCTGGTGCGCACGGTCTCGCCGCGAACCGCCGCGACCGTCGACCTCGATGCCCACCACGCGCTGGCACGGCGCGCTGCCGCCGAATCAGCCGTCCTGCTGCGCAACGAGGGTGGCATCCTTCCGCTCGGCGAGGGCACCACGGTCGCCCTGGTCGGCGACTTCGCGACAACGCCGCGCTTCCAGGGTGCGGGGTCCTCGCTGGTGAACGCCACGCGCGTCTCCACCCTCGTTGAGGCGATGGGCGCGTCGTCCACGGTGACCCTCGCGGGCACCGCCCAGGGCTTCCGTCGCGACGGCGGTTCGGATCCCACGCTGATCGCCGAGGCGGTCGCACTCGCGAGTCGCGCGGACGTGGTGGTGCTCGCCCTGGGGCTGCCGGAGATCGCCGAATCCGAAGGACTCGATCGCTCGACCCTGGCCCTGCCCGCTGATCAGGTCGAGCTGCTCGCCTCGATCCACAGCGCGAATCCGCGCACCGTTGTGGTGCTCAGCGCCGGTGGTGCCGTCGAGACGCCGTGGTCCGCGCACGCCGCCGCCCTCGTGCACGGCTATCTGGGCGGACAGGCGGGCGCGGAAGCGATCGTCGATGTGCTCACCGGGGTCGTCGAGCCGGGCGGGCGTCTGGCCGAGACGCTGCCGATCTCGCTGGCCGACACCCCGACCGCGGGGTCGTTCCCGAGCCGGGCACGCACGGCGGAGTATCGGGAAGGTCCGTTCGTCGGATACCGGCACTACGAGAGCGCCGCGGTTGATGTCGCATACCCCTTCGGCTACGGCCTCGGCTACACGACGTTCGCGTACCGCGACCTGGCCGTCGACGAGAACGGCGCTCAGGCCACGGTGACCAACACCGGTCTGCGCGCGGGAAGCGACGTCGTCCAGCTCTACATCGGTCGCCTTGGCGAGAGCGGTGTGCTGCGTCCGGTGCGTGAGCTCAAGGGCTACACCAAGGTCTGGCTCGAACCGGGCGAATCGCGTCGGGTCAGCCTCGCCTTCACCGACCGCACCTTCCGCTTCTTCGATGTCGGCAGCGACAGCTGGCAGGTGGAGGCGGGCGAGTATGAGATCGCCGTGGGTGCCAACAGCCAGGACCTGCCGCTACGCGCCACCATCACGCGCGCCGGAGTGTCCCTTCCGCTCCTGGACGAACGTCTCGCCACGGTGTCGACGGGCGGAGCGGATGACGCCGCCTTCGCGGTGATGCTGAAACGTGCGATCCCCGATTCTGAGTGGGGAAGCGGACCGTTGGAGGTCAACGACCCGATGGATCGGATGTCCGGCGCACGCGGTGCCCTCGGCCGCATGGCGTTCCGCATCCTCGATTCCCGCCGGCGCAAGGCCGAAGCCGCCGGCACCCCCGACCTGAACATCCTGTTCCTGCTGAACGGGCCGTTCCGAGTCATCTCCAAGATGAGCGGCGGGCTGGCCACCAGTCGGCTCACCGCCGCCGTCCTCACCCTCGTGAACGGACAGAGCGTCCGCGGGCTCGGACGGATCATCGGCGCCTTCTTCCGCGGACGACGCGAGGAGAAGGCCGCGAAGCGGGCTTTCGACGCCGCAGCCCAGAGAAAGAGTGCATGATGCTGACCGCTGTCAAGAACTGGTGGGGCGGGTTCCAAGAGCGCCGCCCGGAGCTGTCGAAGTTCCTCATGTTCCTCGTGCTCTCCAACGGCATCACGGTGCTGCAGCTGGCCCTCATGCCGCTGTTTCGCTGGGGATTCGCCTCTTTCACCGACTTCACCGACGTCAACTTCCGGGTGCTCCCCGTCGGGTCCAACGTCGACGGCAGCGCGTACTACATGTTCGATTACGCCGCCGGGGAGCTGCCGGCCGGCGGCGGCGGACTCGCGTACTTCCTCGCCGTGCAGATCACGCTGCTCATCGCCCAGGTGATCAACTTCTTCCTGCAGCGCAACATCACCTTCAAATCGAACACATCGATCTGGCGCGCCGCCTTCTGGTACGCCGTGGCCTACGTGGTGATCACCTTCATCGCCGCCGCAGCGCAGGGCTTCTACAAGGCGCCGATCTACGGATTCTTCATGGAGACGCTGGACTGGGGCTCGACCGGCTCGGTGGTGGCAGATGTTCTAACGATGATCATCAACGCCGCCATTTCGTTCTGGGTCTTCTATCCGATCTTCAAAGTGATCTTCCGACAGGTTCCGGCTACGGTCGAGGTCGTGGAACACGCGGATCAGAGCGGAGAGAGATGAGCTCCGTCTCCGGCACACTGGGTGGTGTGCCGCTGCTCACTATCGTCGTCCCCGCCTACAACGCCGACGCGTATCTGAACCGTGCGATGGGTGCGGTCGTCGATGTGGCGGGCGTCGAGGTGATCGTCGTCGATGACGGATCCACCGACCGCACGGGGCGACTCGCCGATGTGTGGGCGGCCCGGTATCCGGAGACGGTGCGGGTGATCCATCAGCCCAATGCTGGTCACGGCGGTGCGATCAACGCCGGCCTCGCGGCCGCACGCGGCGAGTTCTTGAAGGTGCTGGACGCGGATGACTGGCTTGATGAGGCATCGCTGCGGGCGCTGATGACAACGCTCGCGCACGACGCGGATGACGTGGATGTCGTGTTCACGGACTTCGTCCACGAGCGCGAGGGGAAATCGCCGAAGGTCGCCCGCTTCGACAACGTCTTCCCCGCGGGGCGCGAGTTCACCTGGCAGGAGACGGAGCGCTTCACCCGGCGCCAGGTGCTCATGATGCACGCGATCGTCTTCCGCACGCAGGTGCTGCGCGACAGCGGGCTGCACCTTCCTGAGCACACCTTCTACGTCGACAACCTCTTCGTGGTCACCCCACTCGTCCACGTGCGACGGATGCGCTATCTTCCCGTGCCCCTCTACCGCTACTACATCGGTCGAGCCGGCCAGTCGGTGGCGCCGGAGGTGATGGTGCGCCGCGTCGACCAGCAGCTCCGGGTGAATCGCCTCACGCTGGCCGAGCTGCCCTCACAGGCCGACGTCACGCGCGGCGACGTGCCGATCCAGCTCTATCGGGCACTGCTGCATCACCTGGAGGGTGTGTGCGCCGTCACCAGCGCCACCCTCGCTCGAGCCGGCACTCGGGCTCACCTCGCGCAGCGCGATGCCTTCTGGCGCGAGGTGAAGACGGAGAACCCCTGGCTCTACACCCGGATGCGGCGCACGCTCATCGGCGCGACGAGCAACCTTCCCGGGCATGCGGGTCGACGCGCGACGAGTTTCGCGTACCACGTCGCCCGCCGCGTGGTCGGGTTCAGCTGACCGATCACGGAGGAACACGAGTGATTCGGATCGGAATCGTCGAGGACGACGCGACGGCGGTGGAGCGGCTGCTGTCGCACCTCGACCGCTTTCAGCGCTCCAGCGGCGAACGCTTTCACGTGGGCGCCTTCCGCGACGGCGCGGACGTGCTGACGGATTACCGCTCCGACTGGGACGTGCTGTTCCTCGACGTGCAGATGCCGCGCGTCGACGGCATGACCGCGGCCCGACGCATCCGCGAGGTCGATTCCGAAGTCATCATCGTGTTCGTCACCGCTTCGCCGCACTATGCGGTCAGCGGCTACGAGGTCGATGCGCTCAGCTACCTCCTCAAGCCCGTCTCGTACACGTCGTTCGAGCACGAGATGAATCGCATCCTGGCGCGCCTGCAGCGCCAGCCGCGCAGCGAGCTGCTGTTCAACGCGACCGACGGCGTTCATCACCGCATCGCCGTGGATGACATCCGCTACATCGAATCCGTCCGTCATCGCATCGATCTGTACACGCTCGACACCGTGTTCAGCATCGCGACCACGGTCAAGGCGATGGAATCCGAGCTGGCAGGCAAGGGGTTCCTGCGCTGCCACAGCGGGCTGCTGGTCAACCTCCGTCACGTCACCGGCGTCGAGGGCAACGACTGCCGTATTCGGGGCGGCGGAACGCTGCCGATCAGTCGGCCGCGCAAGCGCGAGTTCCTGGCCGCTCTCGCCGAGCACGTCGGCTCCCGCGGAATCTCCGCGTGAACGAGGTCGCCGGCCCGGTTCTCGCCGAGATCCCCCGATCCCTGACCGCGGTGGCGGAGTGGGGCGCGTGCGCGGTGTATCTGCTGATCGCCCGGCGACGGTTCGCGCTCGTGCCCACCATCGGCGTCCTGGTGCTGGGGCTGGCCGTGCTGCTGGCCGTGCAGAGCTGGGCGGGCACGCTGCCGATCGCCTGGTGGATTCCCGGCATGTCCGTTGCCGCCGCGGCGATGTTCGGCTTCGTCTTCCTCGGCCTGGACTCGTCGGTCCGCGGCGCGGGATTCGTCGCGGCGCGCGCGTTCGTGCTGGCCGAGCTGGCCGCGTCGGTGTACTGGCAGCTCGACCGGTTCTACGCGGGGCGCGTGGACGGCGCCGTGCAGACGGTGGCGGCCGTGATCACCTATATCGTTCTGTTCGGGGCCGTCGCGCTGATGGAGCGCAACCAGTTCAACCGGGGTGCCCGGCTGGAGGCGAGCGGTGCGCTGTTCGTCGGTGCTGTCGCGATCGCGATCGCGACCTTCGGCATCTCCAACCTCAGCTTTGTGAGCGTCGACACCCCCTTCAGCGGCAGGTTTGGCAGCGAGATCCTCTACATCCGCACCCTGGTGGACCTGTGCGGGTACATCGCCCTGCACGTGCAGCTGCGGGTGCATCATGAGGCCATCGCCCGACGCGATGCCGAGGCGATGGCGCAGCTGCTGCGCAGCCAGCACGACCAGTACGAGATCACCCGACGCTCGATCGACGAGGTGAACCGGAAGCACCACGACATGAAGCACCATCTCGAGGCGATCCGGTCGGAGGAGGACGCCTCGGCGCGCTCGCGCATGCTGGATGACCTGGAGGATTCGATCACGCGATACGGCGCCGTCGTGCAGACCGGCAACCACGTGCTCGACGCGATCATGACCGCCAAGCTCTCCCGAGCGGGGGAGCGCGGGATCGAGGTCTCCGTCGTGGCCGATGGTCGGCTGCTGTCGTTCATGCGCCCGATGGAGCTGACGTCGTTGATCGGCAACGCCCTCGACAACGCCATCGAGGCGGCCGGGGCTCTCGCGCCGGGCCGATTGCGACAGATCCGGTTCGCCCTGTTCTCGCAGGACGACTTCACGATGGTGCGGATCGAGAACACCTTCGACGGCACGGTGCTGCGCGACGGTGACCGCATCGTCACCCGCAAGCGCGGGCGCGGTCACGGGTATGGCCTCCGCAACATCGAGACGGCGGCGGCGACCTACGACGGCGTCGTGTCCGTGAGCTCCGATGCGCAGTGGTTCTCCCTGCGGGTGCTCTTCCCCGCCCGGGCTCCGGTGAGCTGACTCCTCAGCGCTTGGTCGGCTTGGCCTTCAGGAACACCTTCGGAAGCAGCCACGAGCCGAGCGCGGTGACCACCCAGCCGATCACGGTGGCCAGCACCCACGAGCCGATGCCGGTGATCACCAGTCCGCCGGGGAAGAGCGAGGCGATCAGCAGCGCCACGAACGTGGACACCAGACCGACGCCGCCGATGAGCGCGGGTGCATGCTCGCGCGTGAGCTTGTCGGCGAGCGGGGCGAGCAGGCTCTGCGCCACGGCGAAGACCACCACCGCGACGATGAATCCTGCGACGGAGAGCTTGGCTCCGGGGACGAGGAGTGCGATCAGCAGCAGGGCGATGGCGGCGGTGCCGAGGAAGATCCCGGCGCGGATGAGGAAGCGGACCATGCGGACTCCAGTTCAAGACGACGCGCGCGGCGCGTGGGGACGTCGCGGCCAGCCTAGGGGTCGGGGCACGCCTTGGCACCTGTGGACGGCGCACTCGCCGATCTCGGCGCGTGGCTATCGTCGGGGCGGGCGCGGCATCTATGGTCGGGAGACTCCCGAGCGCGTAGGGTTCCATAGGTCGCAGGCAATGGGGAACCAGCTGACCCAGATCGAGGACATCGCACCGATCGTGACGTTCCTCGCTACCGACGGCTGGTGGATCACAGGTCAGACCATCCTCGCCAACGGCGGCTACACCACGCGACAACCCGAACAGGAAGAGAAGAGACATGAGCAGCAGCGTTCCCGAGCCGATCGCCGCTTTCATCGAGACCGTCAACCGGCACGATGAGGACGGCTTCCTCGACGCCTTCACCACGGACGGAGCGGTCGACGACTGGGGGCGCGTGTTCTCCGGCCGCGCGGCCATCAAAGGGTGGAGCGACAAGGAGTTCATCGGCGCTCGCGGCACCCTCTCCGTCGAGTCGGTCTCCACGGCTGACGGCCAGATCACCGTCATCGGCGACTGGCGCTCGAACTACGCCAACGGCCTGTCGACGTTCGTCTTCGACGTCGATGGCGACAAGATCACCCGGATGACCATCCGCGAGGGCTGATCGCACACGAGAGCCCTTCCTTCTGGTCGAGCCGGGACGAAGGGCTGTCCTCTGCCCACGACGGGGGAGGATGGAGGCATGCCCACCCTGAACAAGGACACGACTCTGTGCATCTCCCTCGCGGGTCGTCCGTCCAACCTCGGCACTCGGTTCCACAACTTCCTCTACGCCGAACTCGGCATCGACTTCATCTACAAGGCCTTCACGACGGATGACATCGAGGGTGCTGTGCGCGGAATCCGCGCCCTCGGCATTCGCGGGGCGAGCATCTCGATGCCCTTCAAAGAGGCGGTCATCCCGCTCGTGGACGAACTCGAGCCATCGGCGGCTGCGATCCAGTCGGTGAACACGATCGTGAACACCAACGGGCGACTGGTGGCCGCCAACACCGACTACGAGGCCATCGCCCAGCTCATCGTCGCGAACAACCTCGATCCGGCCGCCTCCGTGCTGGTGCGTGGGTCCGGTGGGATGGCGAAGGCCGTCGTCGCCGCGTTCCGCGACGCGGGATTCGCCGATGGGATCGTGTGGGCGCGCAACGGTGCCGCGGGCCAGGCCCTTGCCGCGCAGTACGGGTTCGGCTGGCGCGACAGCGAACCGCACCCGGGCGCGGAGATCATCGTCAACGTGACGCCGCTGGGGATGAGCGGGGAGGCAGCTGACCTGCTCTCATTCTCGGCGTCTCACATCGCCGCGGCGAACGTGGTGTTCGACGTGGTCGCGTTTCCCGCCGAGACGCCGCTGATCCGCGCCGCGCGTGCCGCGGGAAAGCCGGTGATCTCGGGAGCAGAGGTCCACGCCCAGCAGGCGGCGCGCCAGTTCGAGCGCTACACCGGCGTGATGATCACCGCGGATCAGGTCGCGCGCGCGGCGGCGTACTCGCGTACAGCCTGAGGGGCGGTGCTGATCGATCCGATCAGCACCGCCCCTCAGACTGCTGCGTCTTAGCTACGACGGCGGGGAGCTGTTCGCCAGGCGGCAGCCAGCACGCCGCCGACCAGCAGCAGCACGGCAGTGGCCGCGAGACCCCCCATCGGTGACGTGACGCCGGTGGTGGGCAGCGTGCCCGTCCCCGTCGACGGCGCCGTCGGTACGACCGGGACGCCCGTCGAAGACGATGCCGTGGGCGACGACGTCGCGGTGGGCGTTGCCGTTCCGGTGGGCGTTGCCGTGGGCGATGCGGTTGCGGTCGAGGTGGGCGTTGCCGTCGAGGTGGGCGTTGCCGTCGCCGTGGGCGTTCCCGTGGGCGTTCCCGTGGGCGTTCCCGTCGGAGTGGGCGTCGCCGTTCCCGTGGGCGTCGGAGTTGCCGTGGACGTAGGCGTCGCGGTCGGCGTCGGCGTTTCGGTCGGCGTCGCGGTAGGCGTAGGCGTCGTGGTCGGCGTTGCCGTAGGAGTTGCCGTGGGCGTCGGAGTTGCCGTGGACGTAGGCGTCGCGGTCGGCGTCGGCGTTTCGGTCGGCGTTGCCGTAGGAGTTGGTGTCGTCGTGTCGGTGGGCGTCGGAGTGGGTGACGGGGACGTCGTGTCGGTGGGCGTCGGAGTGGGTGACGGGGACGTCGTGTCGGTGGGCGTCGGAGTCGGTGACGGGGACGTCGTGTCCGTCGGTGTCGGTGTCGGTGTCGGTGTCGGTGTCGGTGTCGGTGTCGGCGTCGGCGACGGCGACGGCGATCCTGACGGGTTCGTCACCGGTGTCACGGTCAGCGTCGCGGGTCCGCTGACCGCGGAGCCGACGGAGTTCGTCGCGGTGGCGCGGTACTGACGACCGTCATGGCCGAGGTCCGGGGGCGTGACCGTCAGGGTCGTGCCGTCCGGCGAGACCACCGCGGCCGTGTCGCCGCTGATCGGCAACCACGTGTTGCCGCCGTCCGGCGAGTACTCCCACGAGATCGTCGGGTCCGGGTAGCCCGTGGCGCTCACGGAGAAGACCGCGGGTACGCCCACCGTCGTCGTCTGATCCGCCGGGGTCGTGATGGTCGGAGCCTCAACGTAGGTGTAACCGTTGACGTACGTGACAGGAGTCTGTGCGACGCCGTTCAGGGTCCACTCCACGACCACGTCGACCGGGCCGGCCGCATGCGGCGGGGTGACGGCGCTCCAGTCGCCGTTGCCGACGTTGGTGATCGATGTGCCGTCGAGGCCGTCGAAGGTCACGCGCGTGACCGTGACTCGGGGCCAGAACAGCGTGGGGATGTTGGTGCCGTAGAAGTACGACCAGGCGTACAGCTTGCCGTCGGATCCGATGGCAAGCGAGCGCTCCTCGCTCGATGCCACGGCCCCCAGCGACACGCCGGTGGGGCTCTGAACCACCACGGGGGTGGTGCGACGCACGTTGGTTCCGTCGCCGATGATCCACAGTCCGTTATCACCCCATCCGTAAGTGTTCCCGTCCGATCCGGCCGCGAAGCTGATCGCATAGCCCGCGCTGATGTTCGAGAACGTCACGCCGGCCGGAGCCAGTACGGGAGTCGGAACATTCCGAGACGACGTGCTGCCGATACCGAGCTGGCCCGAGTCGTTGTTACCCCAGCCGTACAGCACGCCGTCGCTTCCGAGGGCGAGCGAGAAGTACGCCCCGGCGACGAACTCGGTGAAGGTCACTCCGGCCGGAGCCGTAACCGGCACCGGCGTCGTCGAGGTTGTGCTGGAACCGTTTCCGAGCTGACCGAAGGAGTTGTATCCCCAGGCGTACAGAGTTCCATCCGAGGCGAGGGCGAGAATGTGTGCGTTCGACGCACTGATCTTGGTGAATGTGGCACCACCCGGTGCCGCCGTGGGCACCGGAATCGTGGTGGCGCTGGCTGGCCCGGTGTACGGCAGCCCGTACAGCTGACCCCACACGTAAGCCTGGCCGTCGGAGCCGAGAGCGGACGACGTGTACTGGCCTGCCTGAGGTTGACTGAACGTCACGCCCGGAGGGGTGAGTACCTTGATCGGTGTCGTGGAGTTCGTCGTGGTGCCGTCGCCCAGCTGGCCGCGAGCGTTGGTTCCCCACGCGTAGACACTGCCGTCGGAGCCGATTGCGAGAGACCAGCCGTAGCTCACAGCGGGTTCGCTCAGAGTGATACCAACGGGTGCCACGACAGCGACGGGGGTGGTCGATGCCGTCGTGTTTCCCGTTCCCAGCTCGCCCGAGCTGTTCGAGCCCCACGAGTACAGCTGCCCATCGGACCCGACTGCGAGCGCGTGACCACGACCCTGCGCGATATCGGAGAATGTGATCGACGGTGGCTCCGGCACGATCACCGTCGTGCCTCCGCTGGTCGGCCCGCTGTCGGGGGTGGGGACAGTGACGGTTGACGCCTGGGCACTCAGCGCACCGACGAGAGTGACGACAACTGCCGCTCCCGCCGCGCTGATCCATCGCCGAACACCGGTGGCTCGCTTCATCGCCCGTACTCTCCCTGTACATATGGGGTCTGGAAAGAGCACGCCCCGGGCCATCGGGACGACGCACGGGCATGCTCTCTGCAAGTGTCAGGGACCGGAGGCGTCACCGGAGCGCACCGGGTTTTTTTGACCCCAGTTTTGTGGTCATATTCGGGTGCGTTGGGTCGGTTTCTGTTTCCGGGATGTTACGGTCCGCCGTCGCGGATGCAGCGTCCGCCGTCGCGGTGGAGGCCGGTTGCCGAGCGCGCTCAGGCCCCGGCGGCGTCGCTGATCTGGCGGAGGCGGGCGCGGGCGATGGCGGGATCGGCGACCAGCACCGCGTCCAGTAGCTTGCGCGTGTAGGGGTGCTGCGGCTGGTCGAAGATCTCGGCGGTGGGGCCTTCCTCGACCACCTGGCCGTGATACATCACCGCGACACGTGTGGCGATCTCTCGGACCACCGCGAGGTCGTGCGAGATGAAGAGATAGGTCAGACCGAGCTCCCGCTGCAGATCGCGCAGCAGGCCGGTCACCTGGGCCTGCACCTGCACGTCGAGCGCCGATACCGGTTCGTCGGCGACGATCAACGCCGGCGCCACCGCGATGGCTCGTGCGATGGCGATGCGCTGGCGCTGGCCGCCGCTGAAGGAGCGGGGGAGCCGGTGCACGGCATCGCCCGTGATCCCGACCTGCGCGAGCGCGGCCGTCGCCACAGCGGCAGCATCCTTCTCTGGTGACAGCACGCTCACCGGCTCCGCCACCTGGAGCAGGGCCGAACGCACCGGGTTCAGCGACGAGTACGGGTCCTGGAAGATCACCTGCATCGAGCGCTGCGCCGCACGACGCTGCACCCGACCGACGCCCACCAGCTCCTGCCCGTCGAAGCGGATCGAGCCGGAGGTCGGAGCCTCGAGTTGCAGGATGAGTCGTCCCAGCGTCGACTTTCCCGAGCCCGATTCACCCACGAGCGCGAGTGTCTCGCCACGATGGATGTCCAGGCTTACATCGTCGACGGCGCGCACCGTGTACTTGCGCCCGCGCTCACGGATCGTGAAGTCCTTCACGACGCCGCTCACGCGCACCAGGGGCTCGGTCATGACGTCGCCTCCCTCGTCGCGGCACCGGGTGAGGCTGCCAGCAGCGAACGTGTGTACGGGTGCTTCGGAGCCGAGAACACGTCGTTCACGGCGCCAGTCTCGACGATTTCGCCGTCTTTCATCACCGTGACCTGGTCACACAGTGCCGCCACCACGCCCAGATCGTGCGTGACGATCAGCACGCTGAGGTGTCGCTGCGCCTGCAGGCGGTGAATCAGCGCGAGGATCTGCGCCTGCACGGTGGCATCCAGCGCGGTGGTCGGCTCATCCGCGACCAGGAGCTCGGGTTCGGCGAGCAGCGCCATCGCGATCATCGCCCGCTGGCGCATGCCACCCGACAACTCGTGCGGGAAGCTGCGCATCACTCGCGCCGGATCCGGGATGCCCACGTCCGTCAGCGCGGCGATGCACGCCTGTTCCGCCGCGGATCCGCGGAGGGCGGTGAAGCGTCGCACGATCTCGCGCAGGTGTCCGCCGATGCGACGCAAAGGGTTGAAGGAGGTGAGCGGGTCCTGGAAGACCATCGCCATCGCCGGGCGTGCGGGTTTCGGTGCGGTGAGGTCGACACCGTCCACCAGGCAGCTGTCCCAGCGGCGCTCTGCGCGCTGCGGCAGGATCGACATCAGCGCCCGCAGCAGCATGGTCTTGCCTGAACCGGACTCGCCGACCACGCCCATCACGGTGCCGCGTTCGATGGTGAGATCCACGTCTCGGAGGATTGAGATGCGATCGGCGCGCGGCGGCAAGATGTCGACGTTCAGGCCGCGGATCTGCAGGATCGGATCGGTCATCGCTCATCCTCCCGGGTGACGGCGGCGCGGATGCCGTTGCCCACGACGTTCACGCAGAACACCGTGGTGGCGATCAGCAGGCCCGGAACCACCGCCAGCAGTGGCGCCTTCTGCAGCGACCCCTGCGCGGTGGTGAGGAGGGATCCCCACGATGCCAGCGGAGCCTGGATGCCGAGGCCGAGGAAGCTCAACGCGGACTCGGTGAGGATCGCGCCCGAGATCGTCGCGGTCGCGGCGACGATGATCGTGGGCACCACGGCGGGCAGCACATGGCGCACGATCACCAGCGGCGAGCGCACACCGATGAAGGACGCATATCCCACGAACGTTCGCTCGCGCACCGACAGGGTCTCGGCTCGCACGAGTCGCGCCGTGGTCATCCACGACAGCGTGCCGATGATCAGCACCATCGTCCACAGCCCCGGGCGGAAGAACACGCTCGCGACGATCACCAGGAGCATCCACGGGATGGCCGAGAGGAGGTCCACCAGTCGCATCAGCAGGTCGTCGACGATGCCGCCGAAGAAGCCGGCGGCCAGACCCGCGATCATTCCGATCACGGTGGCGGCCAGGGCGGAGGAGAAGCCGACGAACAGCGAGATGCCGCCGCCGCTGAGTACACGGGCCAGATAGTCGCGTCCGAGGTTGTCCGTGCCGAGCAGATGGGCGAGGCTCGGGGCCGCCCAGCGGTCGGACATGTCGGAGGTGGTGCCGTCGAGGCCGAACAGTGGGGAGAGGGCGCACGCCAGCGCGATCACGAGGATCACGATGAGCGCGGTCACGGATCCCCGGCGCTGGAGGAAGCGACGCCAGACGGTGGCATCGGCAGAGCGGACGGTCGTCATTTCGCCCCCTGAGTGAGCCGGATGCGCGGATCGGCCGCAGCGTACAGCACGTCGGCGATGAGGTTGCCGACCACGGTGAGTACGGCTGAGACGAGCACCACGGCGAGGATGACCGGGTAATCGAGCGCGGCCGACGAGGTGAGGATGTACTGCCCGATGCCGGGCCAGCCGAAGATGCTCTCCGTCACGATCGCACCCGTCACCAGGGTGGGAAGTGCCAGTCCCAGCTGAGTGATGATCGGCAGCAGCACGTTGCGGCTGACGTGGCGGGAGAGGATGAACCCACGACCGGCCCCATAGGCGCGCTGCACGAGCACGTAGTCGTCGTCGAACTGCGCGATGGTCGATGCGCGGACGTAGCGGGTGAGGTCGGGAAAGAGCGCCACGACGAGAACGAGGTAGGGCATCGCGAAGTGCGCGAGGAAGTCGCTGGGATCGCCCTGCTTGCCCACCGAGTGCATGCCGAGGATCGGGAACAAGCGCAACTGGTAGCCGAAGAGGTAGATCACGAGCAGGGCGAACCAGAACGTGGGTGTGGCGATCGCCACCGAGCAGATGCCGTCGATCACCTTGTCGAGGCGTCCGCCGCGGCGTGATCCGCCGATCAGTCCGAGGACGATCGCGAGGATGAAGGCGGTGAGGTAGGCGGGGCCGATGAGGGAGAGCGTGTTGGGGATGCGCTCGGCGAGGTCGGCGGCCACCGAATGACGGCTGACGAGGGAGAAGCCGAGATCGCCGCGCACGGCGTTCCACAGCCACAGCCCGTACTGCACGATCATCGGCTGATCGAGGCCGAACTTCTCGCGCATGAGCTGCTTGGTCTCATCCGACATGGACGGCGTGGTGATCGCGTCGATCACGTCGTACGGCGCGAGGTGGATGAGCACGAACACGATGAGCGTGATGATCACGAGCATCGGTACGAGCTGCGCCATGCGTCGCAGCACGTAGCGGAGCATCCGGCGATCCTCTCTCAGAAGCGGGCTACCCCGCGAGACTTCCCTCTGTGGGCGAGAATCCGCGCAACGCGCTGATTCTCGCCCACATATCGAAGTCTCGCGGGGTGTGGTGGGGCTGAAACCGACGTTACTTGACGGTCAGCTTCTCCCAGTGCTCGAAGGTGTAGATCGGGACGAGGACGGCCTCGTCCACACCGCCGACGCGCGGGCCGGTGGCGAGGATCTTCAGGTTGTCGGCCAGCGGGTAGAACACGGCGTCATCCGCGATGGTCTTCTGCAGATCGGCGTAGATCGCCGTGCGCTTGGTCTGGTCGAGCTCGGCAGCACCCTGGTCGAACAGCGTGTCGACGGCCGGGTTGGAATAGGCGAAGTAGTTCGCCGAAGCGCCGGTGCGGAACAGCGCCGAGTACGCGTCGGGGTCGTTACCCATGATGTAGCCGCCGAGGAACACGTCGAACGAGGAGTCCGCGCCCTTCTCAATGTCGGCGTACAGCGCGGACGGGTCGACGGCCTGCAGCTCTACGGTGATGCCCGCCTTGCCGGCCTGCTCCTGGATCAGCGTCGCCTCGGTCTCCTGCGCCGGGTCACCCGCGGTGTAGCCGAGAGTGATTGTCGGGGTTGCGCCGGCCAGCAGCGTCTGCGCCTTCTTCAGGTCGGTCTCGTACTTCTCCACGTCCTCCGTGGCGAAGGGGTTGCTCGGGGGAAGGATCGAGTACGCCGGCTCGTAGTAGTCGGTGCTGAGGAAGGCGCCGTCGTCGATCTGCTTCTTGTCCAGCGCGTAGAACAGCGCCTGACGGACCTTCACGTCCGGGACCTTCGCGGCGATCACGCCGAGGTAGGCGACGCGACCCTCGGCGTACGGGTGCACCGTGACATCGGTTCCCTCGAACTCCTCGACCTGAGCGGCCGTGACGAAGGAGGCGTCCACCTCGCCGGTCTGCAGCGCGGTCTTCACGGTGTCGGCGTTGCTGACGATGCGCAGCGTGAGGTCGGTGACCTGCGGCGCGTCACCGGCGTAGTTGGGGTTCGGCTCGAAGCGCAGGTACTCACCGCGCTTGTACTCGGCCAGTTGGTACGGGCCCGATCCGACAGCGGCCGGGTCGAGGTCGGACGTCGAGAAGTCGGTGATCCCGCCGTAGACGTGCTTCGGGATGATGTACGTCTCGGTGGCGATGTTGGACAGCGCCGCGGAGCTGATCGACGGCAGGTGGAAGACCACCGTGGTGTCGTCGGTCGCCTCGGCCGTGATCGGCTTGTCGCCCACCCACAGCAGATCGGCGTTGCCGTTCTCCTTCTTCGCCTTCTCCGTGTAGGTGAACACGACGTCTTCGGCCGTGAGCGGCTCGCCATCGGACCACTTCAGGCCCGACTTCAGCTTCACGGTCACCGAGAGACCGTCCTCGGCGGGGGTGATGCTGTCAGCCAGCTCGTTGACGACCGTGCCGTCGCCCTCCACGCGCGCGAGGGGCGAGTAGACGATGTTGGCGAAGGTCAGACCCCAGCGATCGTTGAGGTTGATCGGGTTGGTGGAGGTGGGATCCGAGGAGATCACATAGGTCAGCGCACCGCCGGTGCTCGCCGACGCCGTCGAGTCGTCGCCGGTGGCCTCGGAGGGGTTGCCCGCGGGTGCGCACGCGCTCAGCATCAATCCGGCGGCCGCGACGAGGGCGAGGGTCGATGCGATTCTGCGACGAGACATGGGTGTAGCTCCAGGGTTTCGAGGGTGGGTCCACTGAGGTTAGGCATGCGCGTGCATACATCGCACATCCTGTTTCCGCGTGTGTCAGCGCCTCGAACGCTGTCCCTATTCCCTGGTCAGGCGAGTTGGGCCACTGCGGCGTCGATGCGGGACCTCATGATGTTGACGCTGTGGCCATCGGCGCCGAGCGATCACGAAGATAGTCGGTGTCGTACTCGAAGGCACCGGACGCGCGAGTGCGATAGATGCGTCCGGCCCGAACCTCTGTGCCCAAGATCACCGTGGTCACCTCGACCACATCAGCCATCGGTACGCACCCGGACTCGTTGTGGCAGCTTCTCGTCGGCGAGGAGACGACCGCGTTCCGTGGCGTAGGGGTCGGTCGCCCCGACGACCCCGTCCATGAGTCCCAGCACGCGCAGGACGCGCAACGTGATCTCCAGTGAGGTGCCGTCGCCGTTCTCCAGCTTGCTGAGCGTGGCCGGAGTCGTGCCTGCACGTTCGGCGACCATCTTGGCCGTAAGGCCCAGCAGCTTTCGCTGCGTGGCGACGTTGTGACCCAGCGTTCGCAGAGCTCGGGCGATGGGGAGCGGAGTGGTCATGATCCTCCTGAGATCAACCGTTATTTGATCTATCCCGTTTTGTATCTAGATAGCGCTATCTTATAGAGCTATCTAGATACATGGCTAGATACATCTGAGCCCCGCGGCGGCACCTGCGCATGAGTCGCACGGGTGAGAGAACCCTCACGCCAGGGGCGGTGGAGAACCCGCGGCGCGACGCGGTGCCGCCGCTACGATTGCTCCATTCCACAGGGGGAGGACGCGATGAACACCTCGGCTGACGACATCACCGACGGGGGCGAACCCCGACTCCAGCGAGCGCTGAGCAACCGCCACATCCAGCTGCTCGCGATCGGCGGGGCGATCGGCACCGGCCTGTTCATGGGCAGCGGCAAGACCATCTCCGTCGCGGGTCCGTCGGTGATCTTCGTCTACATGATCATCGGCTTCATGCTGTTCTTCGTCATGCGGGCGATGGGGGAACTGCTGCTGTCGAATTTGAAGTACCGCTCCTTCAGCGACTTCGCCGGGGACCTCTTGGGACCGTGGGCGAGCTTCTTCACCGGATGGACGTATTGGTTCTGCTGGGTGGTGACAGGTGTCGCCGACGTCATCGCGATCGCGGGCTATGTCCGAGTGCTGGTCCCCGACATTCCGCTCTGGATCCCCGGACTGCTTGTCATCGTGGTGCTCCTGCTGCTCAACCTGCCGTCGGTGGCGGCGTTCGGCGAGGTCGAGTTCTGGTTCGCGCTCATCAAGATCGTGGCCATTGTGGCGCTCATCCTCACCGGGCTGGTGATGATCTTCAGCAGCTTCCAGTCGGACGCGGGCACCGCATCCTTCGCCAACCTCTGGAGTCACGGCGGCTTCTTCCCGAACGGCTTCATGGGCTTTGTCGCCGGATTCCAGATCGCGGTGTTCGCCTTCGTGGGCATCGAGCTGGTGGGCACAGCGGCCGCCGAGACCAAGAATCCGATGCGCAACCTCCCCAAGGCCATCAACGCCATCCCCGTGCGCGTGATGCTGTTCTATGTCGGCGCGCTCATCATCCTGATGTCGGTAACGCCCTGGACCGAGTACGAGGCGGGCAGTAGCCCGTTCATCGGCATGTTCCTGCTGGCAGGACTCGGTGCCGCCGCCGTGATCGTCAACCTGGTGGTGCTCACCTCGGCGATGTCCAGCGCGAACTCGGGCATCTACTCCACGTCGCGCATGGTGTTCGGCCTCGCACAGGACGGCGACGCGCCCGGTATGTTCGCCCGGCTGTCCCGTCGGCGTGTGCCCCAGAACGCCCTCTTCCTGTCCTGCATCCTGCTGCTCGCGGGCGTGGTGCTGCTGTACGCGGGCGATGACATCGGGAAGGCCTTCGACATGGTCACCACCGTGTCAGCGGTGTGCTTCATGTTCGTATGGACCATGTTCCTGCTGAGCTATCTGACGTACCGCCGCAAGCGCCCGGAGGTCGCCGCCCGGTCGACGTATCGGATGCCGGGCGGACAGGCCATGGTGTTCGTCGTGCTGGCGTTCTTCCTGTTCATCCTGTGGGCGCTCACGACGCAGCCGGACACCCTCACCGCGCTCCTGGTCACGCCCATCTGGTTCGTGGTTCTGGTGGTGGCGTGGTTGTTCGTGCGTCGTTCGCCGCGTCACCTCGAGCGTCATGCCGCACACATGACCTACCTGCGCACACCCGACCCGGAGGCGTGAACCGGAGAACTGGATGAGAGCACTGTCATGATGTCGGACGCTCACCGTAAGGTGGACTCATCTCCCCGCACGACGCTCGGGGCCACGATACTGAGGGGTATTGCATGGGTTTCTTCGACAAGTCCACCGGTAGTGCCGGAGCACTCGCACCGCTGAGCCGTGACCGAATCACCGCGGTGCTCGATGCGGGCAGCATGCACTACAGCATCGACGGGGATGGCGATGTCGGCGGATGGTGGGACGGGCACCTGTTCTACTTCTTCCTGATGGGCCAGGACAAGGAGATCCTGCAGGTGCGCGCTCGCTGGAACCGCACCGTGAACCCGGACCAGTACGGCAACGTCCTCCGACTCGTCAACCAGGTCAACACCGAGCGACTGTTCCCTCGCCTGTCCGTCATGATCGACGACGACGGCGACCTGAGCGTCTTTGCCATGCACGGCGTGGATTACGAGAAGGGCGTCACCGACGACCAGCTCGACGTTCACTTCGCCACCGCGATCGGCTCGACCCTCAGCGCGTTCGGCTTCCTCGACGAGCAGTACCCTGCCGAGGCCGCAGCGGCCATCGCGGCGTTCAACGACGAATGAGTCGCGCGTTCGCAGTCGACCTGCGCGGCATGGTCGACCTGCTGGCGCGCCACCTGTATTCCGGCCCCCGTGTCTATCTGCGTGAGCTGCTGCAGAACGGCGTCGATGCCGTGCATGCGCGGCGAGCACAAGACGCGGAGGCCCCCGCATCGATCCGCCTGATCGCCCGTGGCGACACCCTCGAGGTGATCGACACGGGCGTGGGGCTGTCTGCCGAGGAGGCGGATGAGCTCCTCGCCACGATCGGACGCAGTTCCAAGCGTGACGAGCTGACGGGGCGAACGGACTACATCGGTCGCTTCGGGATCGGCATGCTCGCGGCGTTCATGGTGGCCGAGACCATCGAGGTGATCTCCCGCTCCGCCTCCGGCAGTCCGCCGGTGCGCTGGCGTGGCCGGGATGACGGCACGTTCGAGATCGAAGAGGACCCGGCCGATATCGGCGACGTGCCGATCGGCACCCGCGTGCGCCTGATCGCTCGTGCGGAGGCCGCGCACTGGATGTCCACCGATACGGTGACCGCTCTCGCCACCGAGTACGGCGAGCTGCTGCCCGTCGACATCAGCGTGGACGTTCCCGTGGGTAACACGGTTCTGCCGCGTCGGATCTCCCGCGATCACCTGCCATGGCAGGAGGAACACCCGACACCTCGGGCGCGGGAACAGGCGCTGCTGCGGTACGGCGAGAGCCTGTTCGGCTTCACGCCCCTCGGCGTGATCGACCTGAACGTGCCGGAGGTCGGCCTCACCGGGGTCGCCTTCGTGCTTCCCGCCGCTGTCGCCCCCACCGGCGCACGACACCGCGTGTATGTGAAGCGGATGCTGCTGGGCGACCGCGTGGACGGACTTCTGCCGGACTGGGCATTCTTCGTTCGTGCCGTCGTGAACGCCGACGGTCTGAACCCGACTGCCTCGCGAGAGCAGCTGCATACCGACGAGGTTCTTGTCACCGCGCAGGAGCGCCTTGCCGTCGAACTGCGCGCGTGGGCGACGACGGCGCTGTCGGAGGACACCGCCTTCCGCGGTCGGTTCCTGCGAACCCACCATCTCTCCTTGCGAGCACTCGCCGCGGGCGACGACGAGATGCTGGATCTCGTCGCACGGACCTTGCCGTACCAGACCACCGACGGCGAGCTCACGCTCAGCGAGGTGGGGGAGCGCAGCGGCGAGATCCTCTACGCGCCCACGACAGAGGCCTTCCGTCGCGTGGCCGACGTCGCCCGGGCTCAGGGGCTCGTGGTGGTGAATGCCGGCTACGTCTACGACGCGGACGTGCTCGCGCGCCTCAGCGGCCGATCCGGATGGCGCGTGCGGCAGCTGCGCGTGGAAGACCTCGTTCGCGCGCTGGCACCGCTCGATCCGTCCCGAGAACTCGCCACCCTCGACGGGGTCGCTGCGGCACAGGCCGTGCTCGCCGATGCCGACGTGGACGTCCTCATCCGCACGTTCCTCCCCGAGGACACCGCTGCCGTGCTGCTGCGTGACGCGGAGGCCGAGCATCAGCGCGACCTCGCTGCAGAGCGGAAGCTGGCGGATGCCGCCTGGGGCGATGTGCTGGCAGCCTTCGCGCGACCGACCGCCTCACGACAACTGGTGCTCAACGACGCCAACCCGCTGGTGCGCCGGCTGTTGAGCGCCGAACGCGGCGAGGTGTTTCGCGCCGGCGTGCGAACCATCCACCTGTCGGCCGTGATGCGCTCGGGCGAGGTGCTCCGTGCCGCGGAAGCCGCCCAGCTCAACGACTCCCTCAATGTGCTCCTCACAGCGGGCCTCGGCGCCGCACCCGACGAAGCGCCGTAAGCACCGCTCCCGAACCCGAATCGGAGAAGAACCGTGACCCGCGATATCGATGACATCCTCGCCGCCGCGCAGAGCGCCGACCACATGCCGTACGGCCCGGCGCGCACCGAGACCATGGTGCGGCTGCTGGATGAGGTGGACCGGGACGCGCTCCAGGATGCGGAGGCGTACGTTCTGATCTGCCTCGTGGAGGCGCACTTCTTCGCCGGAGACACCGCGCGCGCCCTGGTGGTCTTCTCGCGACTACGCCGACTGTGGGCCGAGCACCCCGAACGATTCGACCAGTGGGATCGCGAGGCGTTCTTCGCCGCGATGAACTGGGTGGTCGGCGGTGTGCAGGACGATCCCTCGGTCTCGGCCGCGCAGATCCTTCCCCTGTTGGACGACATGACAGAGCTCGCCGCCGTCGCGGGACTCGCGGCGGATGCCGCGGCATACGAGCGGCTGCGCTGGGCGATTCGCTCCGAGTCGGATGACGTGGAGGCACGGTTCGAGGAGTGGCGGCACACGCCGCGCACCACGGCGGACTGCGAGTTCTGCGAGCGTACGCGCGTGGCGATGGTGTTCGCGCGCGACGGCCGCTTCGCGGAAACCGTGACGCTCGCGAGCGCGCCCGGAGCACCGGATCGGCGCTGCAGCACAGACCCCGCCGACATGTACTCGCTGCACGCGCAGGCGCTGCTGGAGGTCGGTGACGCGGTGGGTGCCGCGCGCCTGTACCGCGACTTCGAGGCGGCCCTGCCGCGGCAGTCCGCGCACCTCACGATGGCCCGCGGTCGCCGTATCTGGACCCTCGGCCGTGGCGGCGCACTCGAGCTGGCGGTAGCAGCCATCGAGGAGGACCAGGACTACCTGCTCGGAGGGATCACGGGGTGGCTTCATCTCTCCTTTCTCACGTCCGTTGCTGCGGGAACGAGCGCGCTGGTGCGCGCGGGACTCGACGCGCCGCTTCGCCTGCGGGTGGTGCCTGCGGCCACCGTCTCGGAACTCGCCGACTGGACGCGCGAGCGGGCCCTCGAACTGGCCGACGCGTTCGGCGCGCGTGCCGGCGGGGATCGACTGCGCGCGCGCACCCTCGCCGACATCGAGCGTCCGCTTCCGCCGCAGCCGCTGGAGTTCCGTGTCGCGGTTCCCGCCCCCGTCTCGGCGGAGGCTCCCGCGCCGACGGCCGAGGATCACGGCGGCGCGCTGACCGATGAATCCGCAGCGGAGACCTGGGAGCAGGCCCTCGCCGCGGCAGAGGCGGTCGTCTCGACCGACCTCACCGCCGCAGCGGCAGCCTATGGTCGCGCCGCCGTTCTCGCCGATGCCGCTGGCGCGCTGGCTGATGCCGGTTTCGCCTATGCGGAGCTGGGCCGAAGTGCCGACCTCCTCCGCGACCCCGCTGCCTCCCACCGCGCCTACGGCGAGTCGGTCGCGCGGCTGATCGCGGCGGGAGTCGAACCGGAGCTGACCGTGCAGGTAATCGAGGCGTGGGCTCCGGTCGCCGCGGATCGCGACGACACGGCTGATGTGGCGACCGCCGCCGCTCGCATCCACGAACTCCTCGCCGTGGCGAACGATGAGGACGTGCCGGATGAGCGGCTGCGCGCTCGCCGAGCACATCGTCGTGTCAGCGCACTCGCGGTGATTTCCGAGACTCGAGCGCGACTGATCGCCGGTGACGATGCTGACCTGGCCTTCGACCTCGCCCTCCGTGCGGCCGAACTGCACCGCGACACGGGGCGCGCGGACGCGGCCGCCGATGCGCTGTGGCTGGCTGCGCGCATCCGCGAATCGGTGGGTGCCGCCGATACCCCCGATGTGATGCGTCTCGCCTTCGACGCCTCCTCCGGGCACCAGCGTTCCGTCGTCGGTGCCGCGCTCGTCGAGGCGCTTCGCGGGGCGGGGCGCCACGGAGATGCGGACGACGTGCTTCGAGAACTCGGCGGCAACTGACTCGGTGCCGTACCAGGTGCCGCAGCTGACGTGCGCCGCGCGGCGAGTCGACTAACGTCGGCCGCTGACGGAGGTGCCAATGACCCCAATATTGGGGTCATTGGCAACGTGCACATTGAAGAGTTCTCATGTGCGTCAATACCGTGTGCTCACAGCCAACGTGCAGGGCGTACCCAGCATCCCCACATTCGTCCCAGCGGCGGCATCAGAGTGCGCCCTGACAGTCCGACCCGTCAGCGGCGGGAAAGAGGCGACGATGCGTCACGACAGTGAAGTTCAGGCGACCGAACGGAACAGCGCGAAGCGAGGTTCCCGGACCTCCTCGTCACGCTCCAGCTCGAGTGGGCCGCGGCAGAGCTCCGGACCACGGCATCGGTTTGCCGCACTGGCCACCGTCGCCGCCCTGGTGGCGAGTGCGTTCTCGGCTTCTTTCCTCGCCACCGCGCCCGCTGCATCCGCCGCGCCAGGGGATCCCTTCGACCTCAGCACCCCGGCCGTCTGGATCGGACAGGGAAACCCGACCGGGCTCTACGAGTCGGTGCAGACCGGCACCGGATCTGACTTCGTACCGGTAGGTGGGCCGTCGACGCTGACCTACAACTCGCTCGGCTTCCGCGCGAGCAACGGCTACCTCTACGGCCTCGAGGTGAACGCGACCACCCAGAACCGTCTGGTGCGCATCGGGCAGGAGGGTCAGGTCACGACCCTGGGACTCGTCCCCGGGCTGTACAACGATCCCAACGGGGCCTCGTACAACCAGGGCACGTTTGGCTCGGGTGCCGATGCGGACAAGTACTACGTTCGTCACCAGGCGCAGGGCAACTCGCTTCGCGTCATCAACGTCGACACCCTGACCGCCACCAACGTGACGCTGAGCCAGGTCGTGCCGAACCTCTCCGACATCTTCTACCTCAACGGCTTCGTCTGGGGCGTCTTCGCCAACGCCGGCGGATCGACGATCTACCGGATGAACCCCGTCAGCGGCGGCGTGACCTCTTACCCCCTGCCGCAGCTCACCGGCTTCGCCTTCGGTGCGCAATGGGTGTACGGAAACGGCAACGTGGGTCTCTCCGAGAACAACTCGGGCACCGTTACCCAGCTGCGAATTGGCAGCCCCGGTGGGGCCTCGCCCACATTCACGGTGGTCAGCACCCACAGCGGGCCATCATCGACGAACAACGACGGTGCCGCGTGGGCGGGTCTTCCCGTGGATCTGGGGATCACGAAGACGGCCGCGAGCGACACGGTGTCGCCCGGCGGGCAGGTGTCGTACACCCTGACGGTGACCAACGAGAGCGTGGGCGCCAACTCCAGCGGCTTCACAATCTCCGACGCCCTTCCCTCGCAGCTCACCAATCCACAGGTGCCGACCGGCTGTTCCGTTACCGGATCCACCGTGACCTGTACGGGCGGTGCTCTGACAGCCGGTGAATCGACCGACTTCGTGATCTCGGGAACCGTCGATCCCGCGGTCGGCATCGGTGTCTGCTTCGACAACGTCGCCAGCGTCCTGGGCAACGAGGCCGACCCCAGCGCGACGAACGACTCTGCAACGGAGCAGGTCTGCACCGTCGGCACGGGTGAGCTCGCCGTCACCAAGACCTCCACGGCCACCGCAGACACACGCGTCGGGGACACCGTGACCTATACAGTCACGGCGACCAACGTGGGTAACGGCGACTTCACCGCGGCGAACCCCGCCGTCGTCTTCGACGACCTCTCGGGCGTACTCGACGACGCCACATTCGATGTGGTGAACGCGAGCGCGAACCGGCCGGGAGCCATCGACTACACCGCGCCGCGCCTCTCGTGGACCGGTGCACTGGCCGCGACAGTGAGTGTCACCATCACCTATACCGTGTCCCTCACGCCGGGCGGCGACGGCGTTGTCCGCAACGTCGCCTGGGTGCCCACCGACCCGGCGAACCCGCAGGCCCCCGCATGTGATCCGCCGGTGAATGGCTCCGACCCCACCACGGGTGAAGCCTGTGCTGAGATCGAGTACCTGCTGCCGCGTCTGAGCATCACGAAGACGGCGAACACCGGAGTGCTTCCGCTGGTGGGCATGCCGGTCACGTACACGGTGGTCGTGACCAACGAGGGCCCGGGGGCATACACCGCCGGCGCACCCGCGACGTTCACGGACGACCTGAGTGATGTGATCGACGACGCGACCCTGCTTTCGGCGAGCGCGAGCACCGGATCCATCACCAGCTTCGGGACTTCGCTCGACTGGACGGGTGCACTCGCGGCTTCCGGATCTGTGACTGTCAGCTATTCGATCATCTACCTCGGTACGGGAAACCAGGTGCTGAACAACACGGCGTGTGTGCCCGCCTCTCAGGTGGCACCCGGAAGCGCAGCGTGTGGCTCCGTCCAGATTCCCGCAACGGCGTCTCTCGTGCAGTGGAAGAGCGTGACCTCCTCCGCGAGCCCCGCGGTTGCAGGTTCCGTGCTGACCTACACGCTCTCCTTCCGCAACGATGGCGGGGCTGCTGCCATCGTCGATTCGATCGACCTCCTCACCCACGTGTTGGATGACGCTGATGTGACCGCCGAGCCGACCGCAGACACCGGGCTCAGTGCAACGCGCACGGGCGACCAGATCTCGATCACCGGTACGGTACCTGCGGGTCAGACGCTGACGGTGACGTACGAGGTGACGGTCAAGGCCGATGGCTCGCGCGGCGATGATCTGTCCGCGAACTTCCTCGTGAAGAACGACCCGACTAACCCGCCGACGGCGCCGGCGGACCCGGCCTGCACGCCGACGAACGCCCAGTTGCCGGACTGCACGAGCACGCCGATCGGTGCGATCACGTACTCGAAGGCCGTGACGACATTGGCGACGCCGGTGGTGACCGGAACCTCGCTCGAGTACACGATCACAATCACGAACACGGGCCAGACGCCCATGACGGTGTCCCGCGAAGACGTTCTGACGGATGTGCTGGACGATGCCAGCCTGTCGACGGCGCCCGCCGTGGACAACGGATCGGTCACCGTGTCGAACCCGACGCCCGATCGGCTGCTGCTCGGGGGCACGCTTGCCGCCGGAGCGTCCGTGCACGTGACGTACACGGTGGTGGTGAACCCCGAGAACCAGCGTGGCAACAACCGGGCCGACAACTACCTAGTCACGCCCGGAGGAACCCCGCCCACGACGTGTGACGCCAGCACCCAGCAGTGCACGAGCACGCCTCTGCCCGCCATCGTGGCCGCCAAGGCATCCAACCCCGCGTCGGGTGAGACGGTCGTCGCCGGTCAGGACGTGACGTACACGCTGACCTTCAGCAACGAGGGCGAGGGTACCGGCAGCGTCAACTACGTCGACAACCTGTTCGGGGTGCTCGACGACGCGGACGTCACGGAGGGGCCGACGGTGAGTGACCCGGCGCTGACGGCGACGCTCAACGCAGACGACACGCTCGACGTCACGGGCCCGCTCGCAGCAGACCAGAACGTCACGGTGACCTACACCGTGACGGTGAAGCCGGACGGCGAGCGCGGCAACAACCTCCTCGGTAACGTGCTGGCACCTGCCTCCGCGGTGGACCCGCAGTGTGGCGACACGGGCGTCTTCTGCACCGAGAACCCGGTGTCGGAGCTCGTGCAGTGGAAGAGCGTCTCTTCTTCCGACACACCTGCTGTGGCGGGATCGGTGCTGACCTACACGCTCAACTTCCGCAACGACGGAGCAGCCGCAGCGAGCGTTGACTCGATCGACTTCCTCACCCACGTGCTGGACGACGCTGATGTGAGCGCCGAGCCGACCGCAGACGCCGGGCTCACCGCCGTGCGCACGGGTGACGAGGTCGCGATCACCGGCTCAGTGCCTGCGGGCCAGACGTTGACGGTGACGTACAAGGTGACGGTCGAGGCTGACGGCGACCGCGGCGACGACCTGTCGGCGAACTTCCTCGTGAAGAACGACCCGAACGATCCGCCGACGGCCCCGATTGACCCCACGTGCACCCCCACGAACGCCCAGCTTCCCGATTGCACGAGCACGCCGATCGGTGCGCTCACCTATTCGAAGGCTGTCAGTGCATCGGCGACTCCGGTGGTTGCGGGTACGGAGCTGACGTACACGATCACGATCGTGAACACCGGTGAGACGTCGATGGCCGTGTCTCGCGTGGATGTTCTGACGGACGTGCTGGATGACGCCACGCTGACCGGTGCGGCGACGTCGGACACGGCGTCGGTGACGGTGTCGGGTCCGACGGGTGACCGTCTCGCACTCGGCGGCGATCTCGCTGCCGGTGCCACGGCGCACATCACGTATGTGGTGACGGTGAACGCTGAGTCGGTTCGCGGCAACAACGCCGCGAACAACTTCCTCGTCGCACCGGGGGCAACGCCTCCGACCGAGTGTGTGGCCGGTTCTGACCAGTGCACCAGCACCCCGCTTCCGGTGATCGTGGCCACGAAGGCCTCGAACCCGGAGTCGGGCACGGCGGTGGTCGCTGGCCAGGACGTCACGTACACGCTGACCTTCAGCAACGAGGGCCAGGGCGACGGCAGCGTCGACTACATCGACAACCTGTTCGGTGTGTTCGACGACGCCGACCTCAGCGGTGGTCCCGCGGTGAGCGACCCGGCTCTGAGCGCAGTGCTCAACGCCGATGACACGCTGCACATCACGGGAACGCTGGCGGGCGCCCAGACGGTCACGGTGACCTACATGGTCACGGTGAGGCCGGATGGCGAGCGGGGCAACAACCTCCTCGGCAACGTGCTGGCACCCGCGTCCCTGGTGGACCCGCAGTGCGGCGACGCCGGCGTGAGCTGCACCGAGAACCCCGTTCCCGAGCTCGCCTCGTGGAAGAGCGTCTCGTCGGACTCGACCCCGGTTCTGGCAGGCACGGTGCTCACCTACACCCTGTTCTTCGAGAACACGGGTGCCGCCTCTGCCACCGTGGACGAGATCGACTTCCTCACCCACATCCTGGACGACGCCGACGTGACCTTGGAACCCAGTGCAGATGCCGGGCTGACAGCAGTCCGCACGGGCGACCAGATCGCGATCACCGGCTCGGTGCCGGTCGGCGAGACCCTGACCGTCACCTACGAGGTGACCACCAAGGCCGACGGCCAGCGCGGTGATGATCTGGCGGCGAACTTCCTGCTGAGGAATGACCCGACCGATCCGCCCACGGCCCCGACCGACCCGGTCTGCGCGCCCACCAACGTGGAACGTCCGGACTGCACGCTCACGCCGATCGGCATGCTCGTGACGTCGAAGGCGGTGTCCGCTTCCGCCTCCCCCATCGAGGAGGGCACGGTCCTCACCTACACCCTGACGTTCGACAACCAGGGCGAGACCGCGATGGCGGTGGACCACACGGACCACCTGGCCGACGTGCTGGACGACGGGGACCTCACGGCCGCGCCGGTGGCATCGGATGCTGTACTGACGGCATCTGCGGTGAGTGGTGACGCGTTCACGGTGATGGGTACGCTCGCCAGCGGTCAGACGGTGACGGTGACCTACGAGGTCACCGTCAAAGCCCCGGATGCGCGCGGCAACAACGTCGCGAACAACTTCCTGGTGCCGGCCGGCCAGACGCCGCCCGCGGAGTGCGTGGCGAGCGACCAGAACTGCACCACCACGCCGCTGCCGAATGTGTCCGTCGCCAAGTCGGCCGCACCGGTGACGGAGACCGCGGTGCGAGCCGGTGAAGAGGTCACGTACACGCTGACGTTCACGAACTCGGGCGAGGGCGCGGGCACCGTGGACTTCACCGACCACCTGGCTGGAGTCCTCGACGACGCCGATCTCACCTCTGCTCCCGTCACGAGCGACCCTGTGCTGATGGCGACGAGCGGTGCCGACGGACTGGTTCGCGTCACGGGCACGCTCGCTGCGGGGCAGATCGTGACCGTGGAGTACACGGTGACGGTCAAGGCCGACGGCGAGCGCGGCGACAACCTGTTGCAGAACATCGTGGCCGACTCCGACAACACCGATCCGCAGTGCGGTGATGTCGGCACCTCGTGCACGGAACACCCGGTAGGTGAGCTGGTCGACGAGAAGAGCGTCGACCCTGCGTCCGGCACCACGGTCCAGGCGGGCCGCGTGCTCACCTACACGCTGACGTTCACCAACGCCGGTGAGGCACCCGTCACGGTCAACCGCGACGACGTGCTCGGCAGCGTGCTGGATGACGCCACCGTGACTGAACAGCCTGCGGCATCGTCCGACGCGCTGACGGTGTCGAGCATCGCGGATGGTCGCTTCACCGTGACCGGTGAGCTGGCCCCGGGTGAGACCGTGACGGTGACCTACCAGGTGACCGTCAAGGAGGATGGCGAGCGCGGCAACGACCGACTCGACAACTTCCTGGTCGACGCGGGCGCGACGCCTCCCGCCACCTGCGAGCCCGGTAACGCGGACTGCACGGTGAACCCGATCAACAGCGTGGTCACGTCCAAGACCAGCGACCCGGAGACGGGCACCGAAGTGACGTCCGGACAGGACATCACCTACACGGTGACTTTCGAGAACACGTCGCAGAACGCCGACGCCGACCCGGCCGCGATCGACGCGACCGACACGCTCACCGACGTCCTTGATGACGCGACGCTGACCGGTGGCCCGACTGTCTCGAGCGACGACCTCACGGCTGTCGTCTCCGGCGACACCCTGCGGGTCACGGGCACGATCCCGTCCGGCGCGACCTACACGGTGACCTACACGGTCACAGTGAAGGACGAGGCCGACCTCGGCAACCGCACGCTGGTGAACGTCGTCGCGCAGACCGGAACGCCGCCCACCTGTGTCCCGGGGCTGTGCACAGAGCACGAGGTCCCGCCGGTCACCCCGACCCCGACCCCCACGACGACGCCGGAGCCGACCGGAACCGTCTCGCCGACGGGCCCGGTGCAGCCGACCTACTCGGTGAAGCCCCGCCCGCTGCCGAGCACCGGGTCTGACCTCCCGCTCGGCGGTGCAGCTGCTGCACTCATGCTGTTGGTGGCGGGTGCCGGTGTTCTGATTGCGCGGCGGCGAATCCTCGCCGGGGGCGGTCGGAAGAACTAATCCAACGAGATGGGGCCCGCGGGAACGGCGGGCCCCATCTCGTTGGATCCGAGCAACGAGATGACCCCAATTCAGGGGTCATCTCGCTAGCCTCTGTCATGAAGCAACGGTCGCGGTCCTACCCTCCAATAATGGAGACAGCGGTCGTACCCGAGCGACCGCTCTCTTACTCGTGGAGAAAATAGAAGGGGACATCTGTGAACACCCGAAGGTCACGATTGCGGAGCAGGATTGGCGGTGCCCTTGCGGCCGTCGGTCTGGTGACGCTGGGAATTGTCGCCCCACAAATGGCGAGCGCGGCCGAGCCGCAGGCTGGCGACCAAGTGTGGATAGGTGGCGTCGCTGGCCCGGCCGGTACGCCCGTACATGAGGTCTATTTGACCCAGCCGACCGACCCCGCCAATCCTGGGAACCCGGATTACTGGTCGTACTGCATCGAGCACTTCGTCTCGGCGAAGACTTTGACAACCGCGGAGTTGGGGGACTTCTCCAGCTTCCTTGGGACTAACTACTTCGCCAGCAATCCGCAGGTGCAAGCAAAGGTCATGTGGGTGCTTGCACACTCCTGGCCTTCGGTGAGTCTTGATGACCTCGCAACCGCCGCGGGTGTGACGAACCTGAGCCAGGACGACGCGATCGAAGCTACGCAGCAGGTGATTTGGCGCTGGACCGAGCTCACGTACGACATCGCCGACTACACGGATTCGACGCCGAACGGGCGGGCGGTCGTTGCGTACTTGATTGCGGGATCCAATGCGGATACCGCTACGGCTCCCCCAGCTCCGGCATCAGTTGCTGTCTCCGTCGATGCACCGCCTGCAGGTCAGCAGGCTGAGTCGCTTGTCGGCCCGTTCGTGGTGCACACAAACCAGGCCGTGGTGAGCGTTGCCACCACGTCCGGGCTCGCGATTGTGGATGCAAGCGGAAACGCGGTAGACCCTGCAAACGTGACTGACGGGCAGGTGCTCTACCTGGACGCACGTGCCGTCTCCGCTGCGGGTTCCGCAACGATTACTGCTTCTGCGGTTGGCGCGAGTGGCACGGGGTGGGTCATTTCCGTACCCACGACGTCCGGCGGGACTCCCACTAGCGGAAGTCACGCACAGACCATGATCCTGGTTGCCGGATCAAACGCAACGACGACCGCGTCCGCGGGTGCAACCTGGAATGCCGTACCGCAGCCGGCGATCGGTACGACGCTGGTGGACTCGGCTGACGACGATCATGTGCTGGGTTGGAATGGTGGCACGGTGATCGACACGATCGCGTACCAGAACCTCACGCCCGGTGTGGAGTACACCGTGACCGGTGAGCTGATGCTCAAGGGCGACGGCACCGCGACGGGTATCACGGGGACGACCACGTTCACGCCGACCGCGGCGGACGGGACCACGACGGTGACGTTCACGGTTCCTGCTGGTTTTGCCGGTGAGGTGTTGGTGGCGTACGAGACGCTGTTCGAGTCTGCGGATCTGGCTACTCCGGTGGCGGAGCACAAGGACTTGAACGATGCTGCTCAGACGGTGACGGTTGATGACCAGCCTTTGGTCCCGGCAATTGGTACGACGCTGGTGGATTCGGTTGATGGTGACCACGTTCTTGCGTGGGATGGCGGGACTGTCGTAGACACGATCGCGTACCAGAATCTGACTCCGGGTGTGGAGTACACGGTCACGGGTGAGCTGGTGTTGAAGTCGGATGGTTCGGCGACGGGCATTACGGCGTCGGCGACGTTCACGCCGACTTTGCCGATTGGCACGACGACGGTGACGTTCACGGTTCCTACCGGTCATGCCGGTGAGGTGTTGGTGGCGTACGAGACGCTGTTCGAGTCCGCGGATCTGGCCACTCCGGTGGCGGAGCACAAGGACTTGAACGATGCTGCTCAGACGGTGACGGTTGATGACCAGCCTCTGGTC